>CAMKGX010000013.1 GCA_946412355.1 uncultured Clostridia bacterium | reverse complement strand
CTGGGTGATTCTCGTTACCTGGGCGGCGGGCGATTCGTGAATCGCCCCTACGGTGCAATCGTGGCGGCATCGGTTTCTCCGTAGGGGCGCTTCATGAAGCGCCCGTTTGCCGGTTGGCGGGGTTGCGGAAGGGCGGGGCAATGCGTAGGGCGCGCCGTTTTTGGCGCTTCATCGTCCATCGTTCCCATTTTGACGGACAAATTTGGCAATTTTGTGCGTACTGCACAGTTAATGTGTTAAAAATTCGGCAATTTTCCGATTTCCTTTTCCGCCTCCGGCGTATTATAATGGGCATCGTTAAAAAGTTCGCAATTTCCGTAGGGGAGCTGCGGGCTTGACCACAGACGGCCACCGTCTGAAAATTACGAGGAGAGTGAATCATGTTTAAGAAATTCACCAACGGCTGCGTTCGCGTAGTCAACCGTTGGCTGCCGGACGCTTTTCTGTTCGCAGTCATCCTGACCTTCGTGGTCTTTATCGGCGCCCTGGCCGCCACGGGTCTGCCCGTGTTCTCCGCCAGTCAGCCTGACCTGATCACCGCCTGGGGCGGCAACTCCACCTTCTGGAGCCTGCTGAGCTTCTCCATGCAGATGGCCCTGGTGCTGGTGCTGGGCTCCGCCTGCGCCTCCGCCAAGCCCTTTAAGGCCCTGCTGCGCACCCTGGCCGGCATGTGCCGCACCCCCATGCACGCCATCCTGATGACCACCTTCGTGTCCACCATCTGCTGCTGGCTCAACTGGGGCTTCGGCCTGGTTATCGGCGCGCTGCTGGCCAAGGAGGTTGTGCGCCGGGTGCCCAGCGTGGACTATCCCCTGCTGATCGCCTCCGCCTACTCCGGCTTCGTGGTGTGGCACGCGGGCCTGTCCGGCTCCATCCCCCTGGACCTGGTGGCCGGCAAGACCTTCGGTGAGGTGCTGTATCAGGCCCCCATCAGCGCCACCATCCTGCACCCCATGAACCTGATCATGTGCGCCGTGATCCTGGTGGGTATGCCCTTCGTCAACTACGCCATGCATCCCGACAAGGACCACACCGTCACCATCGATCCCTCCCTGCTGAAGGATGAGGCCGAGCGCGAGTACAAGGTGGACACCCCCGCCGACAAGATGGAGCACTCCAAGATCCTGTGGGTCATCCTGGTGGTGATGGGCCTGGCCTACATCATTCACTACTTCTTCATTGAGAAGGGTTCCCTGGGCCTGAACATCGTGAACTTCATCTTCCTGTTCCTGGGCATCCTGCTCCACGGCGACCTGCGCCGCTACGTGGACGCCATCGGCGAGGCCGCCGCGGGCGCCGCCGGCGTGCTGCTGCAGTTCCCCTTCTATGCCGGTATCATGGGCCTGATGACCGCCAAGAACGTGGACGGCGTGTCTCTGGCCGGCGTGATCTCCCAGTTCTTTGTCAGCATCTCCAACGGCATCACCTTCCCCATGCTGTCCTTCCTGGCTGCCGGTATCGTCAACTTCTTCGTGCCCTCCGGCGGCGGCCAGTGGGCCGTCCAGGGCCCCATCATGATGCCCGCCGGTGCCGCTCTGGGCATCGACGCCGGCCGTACCGCCATGGCGGTGGCCTGGGGCGACCAGTGGACCAACATGATCCAGCCGTTCTGGGCTCTGCCTGCTCTGGGTATCGCCAAGCTGAGCGCCCGCGACGTCATGGGTTATCTGGTCATCGTGCTGCTGTTCACCGGCGTTGTAGCCGTGCTGGGCTTCCTGGCCTGGGGTATGTTCTTCTGATTCATCCCCAAACATCCCATTTGAACAAAAAGAGAACCTGCGAAAGCGGGTTCTCTTTTTGCGTTCGGGGAAGGGGGAGAGGGAAAAGCGTTTCGCCCATTGGGACGAGGCACAATGAGACCGTAGGGCGGGACCTACGTGTCCCGCCTTGCCGGTTGGCGGGGTTGCGAGGGGCAGGATTTTGTTCGTAGGGGAGGACGACTCTGTCTTCCCCAGCCCAAGGTGGTTGACGCACAGGGGGCGGACAGCGCCAGCGACACCCCGCGAAGAATGAGCGGATGGTGGAGCCAGTGCCCTTGGGGTAGGCGTCCGCCCCTACGCATGGTTGTCGTTTCCACACACCATTCAACCCGCCCGGGCGGTCGTCGCCCCCTCATCCGTCACGGCCTTTACAGGCCGTGACACCTCTTGCCCACGTTGCGGCATCCGGTTCCCAGGCCCGTTGGGCCATGGCAACCGGGCCGCTGCCTGGCTGTGCCCTCGCTTTATCCGCCGCCGGCGGCGCTTCGGGCACAGCCCCCCAAGGGGAAGGCGGGGGGGACGAATAATTTGTAGGGGCGGGGCTCTGCTCCGCCCGTGGCCGGGGCGAATGACGAGAAAAGGGCGGAGCAGCGCCAGCGACACCCTGCGAAGAATGAGCAGTCGGTGGAGCCAGTGCCCTTGGGGTAAGCCCCGCCCCTACGCATGGTTGTCGATGCCGTGTACCATCCAACCGGCCCGGGTGGTTTTCGTTACCGGGGTACGGGCCGCCGGGGCGTCGGCCCCTACGGTGGGGTCGTTGCCGTGTGCCATTCATCCGGACAGGCGGTTTTCGTTACCTGGGCGGCGGGCGATTCGTGAATCGCCCCTACGGTGTAATCGTGGCGGCCGTTTGTTACGGCGGCGGGAATTGGCGGCGGGTACAAATCCTCCCTTTACGCCGCCGGGATTTTGTGATATATTGTATCTGAATTATTATCTCTACGGCGAGGGAGGTGACGCGGCCGTGAAATATGAGCTCTGGCAGACCCCGGAGGTGGACGAGGGGGCCATTGACGCCCTGCGCGCGGCGGGCTATCCCTATCTTGTCAGCGGCGTGCTGGTATCACGGGGCATCACCACGCCGGAGGCGGCCGCCGCCTTTTTGGAGCAGGAGACCAGCCTGACCTATTCCCCCTTTTTGATGGCGGACATGGACAAGGCGGTGGCGCGCATCAACGACGCCCTTGCCAATCGGGAGAAAATCGCCATTTACGGCGACTACGACGTGGACGGCATCACCGCCACCTGCATCCTGGTGGACTATCTCAAAAGCCGTGGCGCCGACGTGGTGCACTACATCCCCCGCCGCATCGAGGACGGCTACGGCCTGAGCTGCGACGCCATCGACACCCTCCGCCGCCAGGGCGTGAAGCTGCTGGTGACGGTGGACTGCGGCATCACCGGCGTGGAGGAGACGGACTACGCCAAGTCCGTGGGCATGGACGTGGTGATCACCGACCACCACGAGTGCAAGGACACCCTGCCCTCCGCGGCGGCGGTGATCGACCCCCACCGCAGCGACTGCCCCTATCCCTTCAAGCACCTGGCGGGCTGCGGCGTGGCGCTGAAGCTGGCCCTGGCCCTGGGGGGCAGCGACAGGGAGGAGGCTCTCTTCTCCCGCTACTGCACCCTGGCGGCCATCGGCACGGTGGCGGACGTGATGCAGATGTCCGGCGAGAACCGCACCATCGTGTCCCGGGGCCTGGCGTCCATTGAGCGCAGCGACTTCATCGGCCTCCACGCCCTGTTGGCGGAGGCGGGACTGGACAAAAAAGAGATCACCTCCGTGCAGATCGGCTTCGTGCTGTCCCCCCGCATCAACGCCGCCGGGCGGATGGGGGAGGCGGACATGGCGGCGGACCTGCTGCTGTGCGACGACCCTGTGAAGGCCGCCGAGATGGCCCGGGCCCTGTGCGACCTGAACCGGGAGCGGCAGAACGTGGAGCAGACCATCTACACCCAGGCCGAGGAGATGATCGCCGCCATGCCGGAGCACCTGCGCAGCGCGCTGGTGCTGTCCGACCAGCGGTGGCACCAGGGCGTGGTGGGCATTGTGGCCTCCCGCCTCAGCGAGAAATACTCCCGGCCCAGCTTTATGATCCACTTAAACGGCGCCACCGGCAAGGGCTCCTGCCGCAGCTGGGGGGGCTTCAACCTGTTTGCCGCCCTGGAGAGCTGCTCCGATTTGCTGCTGGGCTTCGGCGGCCACGAGCTGGCGGCGGGCTTCACCATCGAGGAGAAGAACATCCCCGCTTTCCGCCGGCGGATGAACGAGTATGCCGCCGCCTACCGGGGCGGCGCGGCGCCGGTGTCGTCACTGGACGTGGACATGGTGATACAGCGCCCCGGCGACGTGACCTTGGCCGAGGTGGAGGCCCTCAGCGCCCTGGAGCCCTACGGCGCCGGCAACCCCCGGCCCGTGTTCTGTCTGCGGGGCGCCACGCTGAGCCGCACCCAGAACGTGGGCCAGAACCGGCATTTGAAGCTGCGGCTCACCCGGGGCAGCAGCCAGTTTGACGGCATTTTCTTCTCCACCACTGCCGAGGACTGCGGCGTAGCCGTAGGCGACAGGGTGGACGCCGCCTTTTATTTACAGGTCAACGAGTTCCGGGGCAAACGCACCGTGCAGCTCCAGATGGTGGACATCCGGCCCTCGGTGAACCCCAGCACCCGGGAGATGGAGGCCCTGGCCCTGGTGCAGCAGGTGCTGGACGGTGAGCGCATCCCCGCCCGGGACGCCCGGCGGCTGCTGCCGGGGCGGGAGCATTTCGCCGCCGCCTGGCGGTGTATCGACCACCGGCTCTCCGCCGGGCCTCTGGACTGCGCCTACCTGCCGCTGCTGCGGCAGCTGGCAGAGCGGCTGGGCCGGGCCGACGCCTTCGGCCGGGCGGCGCTGTGCCTGGAGGTGTTCCGGGAGCGGGGGCTGCTGACGGTGGAGCGCCACCGGGACAGCGTCACCATTACCCGGGGCGACGTGGCCCGGGCCGACCTGGAGCAGTGCCCCTACATAGAGCAGCTATCCATTGACACCATGGGAAAAGGAGGCGGACGCGGATGACACCCGACGAGATGTATCAGCATTTGGAGGACACCATACGCAGCTACAACCCCGGGGCGGACTTTGCCCACATCCGCCAGGCCTATGAGTACGCCGCCGCCCACCATGGCCAGCAGAAGCGGAAGGACGGCTCCCCCTACGTGACCCATCCCCTCAACGTGGCCCAGATTCTGGCCGAGGAGCTGCATCTGGACAGCGAGTCCATTATGGCGGCCCTGCTCCACGACACCATTGAGGACACCGACGCCACCCACGAGGACATTGCAAAGCTGTTCTCCCCCACGGTGGCGGACCTGGTGGAGGGCGTCAGCAAGCTGACGCGGGTGCAGTACACCTCCAAGGAAGAGGAGCAGATGGAGAATCTGCGGAAGATGCTGATGGCCATGAGCAAGGATATCCGGGTCATCCTCATCAAAATCGCCGACCGGCTCCACAACATGCGCACCATGGAGTACCAGACCCCGGCCAAGCAGAAGCAGAAGTCCTACGAGACCATGGAGATCTACGCCCCCATCGCCCACCGGCTGGGCATGCAGAAGATGAAATGGGAGCTGGAGGATTTAAGCCTGAAATACCTGGACGGCGCCGGCTACCAGGAGATTATCGACTCTTTAAGCGCCAAGAGCGCCGAGTACGAGGGCTTTATGGAGCGGGTGCAGGCCCAGATCCAGACCCGGCTCACCGAGGCCGGCATCACCGGCGCCACCGTGTACGGCCGGATGAAGCACCCGTACAGCATCTACCGCAAGATGTACTCCAAGGCCAAGAGCCTGGACGACGTGTTCGACCTCATCGCCTTTAGGGTGCTGGTGAACACGGTGGCGGACTGCTACAACGTGCTGGGCATCATCCACGATTTATATAAGCCCATTCTGGGCCGGTTCAAGGACTATATCGGCACCCCCAAGCCCAATATGTACCAATCCCTCCACACCACGGTGATGGGGGAGGGGGGCATCCCCTTCGAGGTGCAGATCCGCACCCACGAGATGCACGAGATCGCGGAGTACGGCGTGGCGGCCCATTGGAAATACAAGCAGGCGGGCCAGGGCCAGGGGGACGAGAGCCGCTACGAGTGGGTCCGCCGCCTGCTGGAAAACCAGGACGGCGCCGACGCCGAGGACTTTATCCACTCCCTGAAGGTGGACATGTTTGCCGACGAGGTGTTTGTGTTCACCCCCCAGGGGGATGTGATCAACCTGCCCGCCGGGGCCACCCCCATCGACTTTGCCTACACCATCCATTCCCAGGTGGGCAACCACATGGTGGCCGCCAAGGTGAACGGCCACATCGCCCAGCTCACCACGCCGCTGCACAACGGCGACGTGGTGGAGGTCACCACCTCCCAGAGCGCCCACGGCCCCAGCCGGGACTGGCTGCAGTACGCCAAGTCCAGCAACGCCCGCAGCAAGATCCGCCAGTGGTTCAAGCACGAGAAGCGGGACGAGAACATCGTCAACGGCCGGGCCAGCTTTGAGGCGGAGCTGAAGCGCTGCGGCGTGACCCTGCGGGAGATGACCTCCGAGGAGATGCTGCCCCAGGTGCTGAAAAAGACCAGCTTCAACACGTTGGACGATATGTATGCCGCCATCGGCTACGGCGGCGTCACGTCGCTGAAGCTGGTGGGCCGGCTGCGGGAGGAGATCCGCAAGGTGACGGAGGCCCGCCAGGCCGACCGGAACACCGGCGAGGCCACAGCGGAGGAGGCCAGCCCCATCCCCATCTTCGAGCCCACCGTGCCCCGGAAATCCAGCGGCGAGCACGGCGTCATCGTGGAGGGACTTTCCAACTGTCTGGTGAAGTTCTCCAAGTGCTGCTCCCCGGTGCCGGGGGACGACATCGTGGGCTTCATCACCCGTGGCTACGGCGTGTCCGTACACCGTACCGACTGCCCCAACGCCGCCCCCGAGCGGCGCAAGCCCGAGGAGGCGGGCCGGTGGATCAAAGTCACCTGGGCCGACAACATCTCCGAGACGTACCACACCACGTTGCAGCTGGTGGCCAAGGACCGCATCGGCATGCTCACCGACGTGTCCACCATTTTGAGCACCACCAAGACCCGGGTCTGCTCCCTCAACGCCCGGTCCACCCCCGACGGCTACGGCGTCATGGACCTGGAGGTGGAGGTGGCGGGCCACGAGCAGCTGAAAAACGTGGTGAAAAAGCTGGAGAGCGTGCCGGGCATCATGCGGGTGACAAGACCCGCGGGATAAACCGTCATGCAAAAACGGCGGATAACGACGCCGTTTTCCATCCACCCCACCTTTTCGCTGTTCGTCACCGGGCTGCGGGCGATTCGTGAATCGCCCCTACGGTGCAAAACCATAGGGGCCGAGTATCTTTGTAGGGGCCGCCGCCCCCGGCGGCCCGTTACCCGGCGGCGGGTTTGCGGAAAGGCACCGTTGGTTGCGGACAGTTACAATAATCCGTAGGGCGCGACGACTCGGCGCGCCGTACCCGCTGGCGGTAATGATAAATGGTATCGTTGGTTGCGGGTGGTTGATGATACCGCTTGCCATCCACCCGCCCTTGGTGGTGGTCGTCACTTGGGCTGCGGGCCGCCGGGTCGTCGGCCCCTACGGTGGTTGACGACACCGTTTTACCATCCACCCCACCTTTTCGGTTTTCGTTACCGGGCTGCGGGCGATTCGTGAATCGCCCCTACGGTGCAAAACCATAGGGGTCGTCGGCCCCTACAATGTAATGTGCCGCAAGGCGCAAATCATGTGCCGTCAGGCACAATTCATGCCGTCAGGCACAATTCATGCCGTCAGGCAATTCACGCGCCTTTGGCGCAATTCATTATTCCTCCCCCCGGCGGACTATTTCACTATTTACAACACAAGGAGATCACATTATGCGAGCGGTATTGACCCGGGTGAAGCACGCCTCCGTCACCATTGACGGCGCGGTGCACGGACAGATCGGACAGGGCTTTCTCATTCTGCTGGGGGTGGGCGTGAACGACACCGAGGCGGAATGCGACAAGCTGTGCGACAAGCTGACGGGCCTGCGCATCTTCGAGGACGAGAACGAGAAGATGAACCTGGGGCTGAAGGACGTGGGGGGCGAAATTCTGGTCATCTCCCAGTTCACCCTGTACGGCAACTGCAAAAAGGGCCGCCGGCCCGAATTTCTGGGCGCCGCCCGGCCCGACACCGCCATTCCCCTGTATGAGCGGTTCATCGCCGGGTGCCGGGAGCGGGGCTTCCACGTGGAGACGGGCATCTTCGGCGCCGATATGCAGGTGGACAGCCGCAACGACGGCCCCGTCACCCTGATTGTGGACACGGACAACCTTTAGCTTATCGGAAAACGGCTTTGCCGTTTTCCGATAGTTGGCTTGCAGTCCACTGCGCGCACTCGCTTACGCTCGCACACTTCGTGGCCTGAGAAGTAAAATTTCCGACGTACGCCAGCGACACCCCGCGAAGAATGAGCGGCTGGTGGAGCCAGTGCCCTTGGGGTACACGCCGCCGGAAATTTTGATTTCATGGATTCGCGCCTGCGGGCGCGAAATCTGCGATGCTTTTTTCACAATTCCAAGCGTTAAGGAGGACACTCCATGACCATCACATCGCTGCAGGTGGGGCCCATTATGACCAACTGCTACGTCGTCACCCACGGCAACCAGACCGTGGTGGTGGACCCGGGGGACGAGGCGGGCCGCATCATCGCCGCCATCGGGAATACCGGCTGCCCCCTGGCCGCCATCTGGCTGACCCACGGCCATTTTGACCACTGCACCGCCGTGGCGGGGCTGCTGGAACAGTGGCCCGATACGCCGGTGTACATCCATCCCGCCGACGTGGTGAACGCCCCCGCCGGCGGCGGCTGGGAGCTGAAATTCCCCCGGTTAAGTGACAAAAACCAGCGGTTTTACCGGGAAGGGGACACGATTTCCGTGGGAAACGTCACCTTTACCGTGCTGGAAACGCCGGGCCACAGCGCCGGCAGCGTGTGCCTCGTGGGCCCCGGCGTGATTTTCTGCGGCGACACCCTGTTCCGGGGCAGCTGCGGGCGGACGGACTTCCCCGACGGCAGCTATGCCGCCATGCTGCGCTCCCTGGGGCGGCTGGGCAAGCTCCCCGGCGACTACCGCTGCCTCTGCGGCCACGAGGGGGAAACCACGTTGGCCTTTGAGCGGCAGCACAATCCCTATCTGCGACAGGGGATGGGCCTATGAAACTGATCTTTACCGGACACGACCAGCGCTACGCCGTGGAGCAGAGCCTGCTGGCCTTCTTCCCCCAGGAGCGGCCCGTGTATGAGCCCGACGCCGCCGAGGAAAACCAGGCGGACGTCCGCCTGTCCCTGGGGAAAACCTACGCCACCGCCACCACCCTCATCCGCTATGAGGGCCGTGAGGGCCGGGGCGTCAGCCGGGTGCGCATTGACGGCGCCGCCGACGAATACGAGCAGGAGCGGCTGCGGCAGCGGGCGGTGAAACTGAGCTTCTTCAAAGCCGCCCGGGCCGTGACGGGCCAGACCCCCGCCTGGGGCGCGTTGACCGGCATCCGGCCCGGCAAGCTGGCGGGCCAATATCTGGCCGCCGGGAAAACCCCGGCCCAGGTGGACAAAATCCTCCGGGATACCTACTGCGTGTCCGCCCCCCGCCGCCGCCTGGCCATCGAGACGGCCCAGGCGGGCCGCAAGGCCCTGTCGGACTTGCAGCCCAATGACATCAGCCTGTATGTGGGCATTCCCTTTTGCCCCACCCGCTGCGCCTATTGCAGCTTCGTCAGCCAGTCGGTGGCCAAATCGTTCCATTTGATGGAGCCCTATCTCACCGCGCTGATGAACGAGATCACCGCCGCCGGGGCCATGGTGGCCCAGGCGGGGCTGCGGATCAAATCCTTCTACATGGGCGGCGGCACCCCCACCACCCTTTCGGCGGAACAGATGGACCGGCTGCTGACCCATTTGGAGCGCTCCTTCGACCTGACCCACGCCGCAGAGCGGTGCGTGGAGGCGGGGCGGCCCGACACCATCGACCGGGAGAAGCTGCTGGTGCTGCTGCGGCACAATATCGACCGCATCAGCGTCAATCCCCAGAGCCTGGAGGACAAGGTGCTCACCGCCATTGGCCGCCGCCACACGGCGGAGGAGATCCGCGCCGCCATGGCCCTTGCCACCGAGCTGGGCTTCCCCCACGTGAACATGGATTTAATTGCCGGATTGCCCGAGGACACCCCCGACGGCTTCCGCCGCACGCTGGACGCGTGCCTTTCCTACGGCGCCGACAATATCACCGTCCACACCCTGTCGCTGAAAAAGGGCAGCCGGATTCTGTTGGAGGGCCTTGCCATCCCCACGGCGGAGGACGTGGCCGCCATGCTGGACTACGCCGATCCCACCCTCCGCGCCGCCGGCTTCGTGCCCTATTACCTGTACCGGCAGAAGTACATGTCCGGCAGCTTTGAAAACACAGGCTGGTGCATACCCGGCAGCGAGGGCCTATATAATATCTACATCATGGAGGAGCTGCACAGCATCCTGTCCCTGGGGGCGGGCGGCTCCACGAAGATGGTGGATTGGCCCAGGCAGCACATTGAGCGCCTGTTTCACCCCAAGTACCCCACGGAATACATCCAGCGGCCCGAAAAGGTGGCGGAAAATCTGGAGACGTTCCGGGTGTTCCATGAGAATATGCGAAAGTAAGGAGCGATTTTCATGGGCGGCAACGGGCGGTTTCTCCGGGGCGCTGCCATTTTGACGGCGGCGGTGTTCCTCACCAAGCTGCTGGGGGCGGTGTACAAAATCCCCCTGGGGCGGGCGCTGGGCAGCGCGGGCATGGCCCACTTCTACGCCGCCTACAACGTATACAACACGGTGCTGCTGCTGGCCACCTCCGGCATGACGGTGGCCCTAAGCACCCTGACCGCCGCCGCTCGTCCCCATCCGGGGCGGGCGGGGCGCATTTTCTCCACAGCGCTGCTGCTGATGACGGCCCTGGGCCTTCTCGGCGGCGGCGCTATGTTGCTTTTGGCCAAGCCTTTGGCGGCGGTGCTCCACGACGGCGGCGCCGCCCCCGCCATCGCCGCCCTGGCGCCGGGGGTGGCCTGCGTGTGCCTGATGACGCCCCTGCGGGGGGCCACCCAGGGCCTGGGGGACATGGCCCCCACGGCGGTGAGCCAGGTGGCGGAGTCGGCGGTGAAGCTCATGGTGGGCCTGGGCCTGGCGCTGCTGGCGGTGGGCCGGGGGCTGGGGCCGGACATGGCGGCGGCAGGAGCCGTGGCGGGGGTGACGGCAGGGGAGCTGGCGGGCCTTCTCTGTCTGCTGCCCCAACGGCGGCGCATCCCGTCGGCGGATGACACCCCCCGGCGGGCCATTTTGCGGCAGCTTTTGGCGGTGGCGGCGCCCATCACCGTGGGCGGGGTGGGCATGAGCCTCATCACGGTGCTGGACCAGTCCCTCACCATGGCCGCGCTGCAGCGGACCATGACGGCGGCCCGGGCGGCAGAGCAGTACGGTTACTACACCTACGGCCTGACCCTGTTCGTGCTGCCGCCGTCGCTGCTGATGCCGGTGACGGCGGCGCTGATTCCCCCCATCGCCCGGTACACCGCCGCCGGTCAGCCCGGCCGGGCCGGGCAGCTGTGCCGCAGCGCGGTACGGCTGGCGGGGCTCATCGCCTTTCCCCTGGGGCTAGGGCTGTCGGCATTGGCCCATCCCCTTTTGGCCCTTTTCTACGGCGAGGCCACCGCCGATTTTGCCGCGCCCCATCTGCAAATTTTGGGGGCATCGTCGGCGGCGGTGGGGCTGATGGGGGTCTGCACCGGGATGTTGCAGGCAAAAGGGCGGCCCCGTGCGCCGCTGGCGGCATTGGCCCTGGGGGCGGCGGTGAAAATCGCCCTGAACGTGGCCCTGGTGCCCCGGATGGGGGTACAGGGAGCGGCCTGGGCCACGGCGGGGTGCTACGGCCTGGCGGCGGCGGTGGATCTGCTGCTGGTGGGCCGGGCGGTGCCCGGGCTGTGGACGGAGCTGCTGCCCGGGGCGGCGGCGGGAGCGGTGATGGCCCTGGCAGCGCCGGGGTGCTGCCGCCTGATGGCGGCGGCGGTGCCGGGGCCCTGGGCGGTGGTACCGGCGGCGGCGGTGTGCGGTGGGGTATACGCCGCCGCAGCCCTGGCCCTGGGAGCGGTGACCCGGGAGGACGTGGCCCGACTGCGGGGGCGGTGAATAATGAAGACGGAAGAATGAAGAATGGAGGGATCCGCTGCGCGGATGGGTTGGAATACGCTGCCCCAGCCTTCCCCCTGGGGGGCTGCGCCCGAAGCGCCGCCGGCGGCGGATGAAGCGAGGGCACAGCCAGGCAGCGGCCCGGTTGCCATGGCCCAACGGGCCTGGGAACCGGATGCCGCAACGTGGGCAAGAGGTGGCACGGCCGTAGGCCGTGACGGATGAGGGGGCGATGACCGCAGCTTTCCGAAATATCGCCCCCTCATTCCCCCCAGTGTGCGCACTGGGGTACCTTCCCCCCGAGGGGAAGGCTGGGGCGGTTATTGTTATCTTTTGCCATTCACCCGGCCTTGGCGGTATTCGCCACCGGGTTACGGGCGCTTCACGAAGCGCCCCTACAAAGAAAACCGATGCCGTTATGATTATGCCGTAGGGCGCGACGACCTCGGCGCGCCGTGCCGCGGCGGCAACACCTGGGAAGGTATCGTTGGTTGCGAGCGGTGCCGATGATGTTCGTAGGGTGCCGATACCGTGTACCATCCACCCGGCGTTGGCGGGGGGCCGGGCCTGGGTACGGGCCGCCGGGTCGTCGGCCCCTACGGTGATAGACGATGCCCCTTGCCATTCAATCGGCCTTGGCGGTATTCGCCACCGGGTTATGGGCGCGACCTGAAGCGCCCCTACGGTGACGGGCGATGCCGTTTGTCGTCCACCCGCCCGCGCATAATTATTCCGGCGCGGTTTTTACTTTTTCACTGTTTATGGGAATTTTTGGTGGCATTTCATGGGAAAATGCACAATATTTCAGGATATGCAAAGAGATGCTTGACGATTACCGGGTTTTATGGGATAATATACGGGTCGGGGGATTTTTTGACAATTCCCGGGCATCTATTTTGTTCACCAAAGCTATTATAATAGGAGGATAAGAAACCATGAACAAGACCGAACTGATCGCTGCTGTGGCCGAGAAGGCCAACCTGTCCAAGAAGGATACCGAGGCTGCCGTCAACGCCGCTCTGGCCGTTGTCACCGAGGCCCTGGCCAAGGAGGAGAAGGTCCAGCTGGTGGGCTTTGGCTCTTTCGAGACCAAGAAGCGCGCTGCTCGCTCCGGCGTGAACCCCCGCACCGGCGCTGCCGTCACCATCGCTGCCGCCAAGGTGCCCGCTTTCAAGGCCGGCAAGGCTCTGAAGGACGCCGTTAAGTAAAAAATTTCATGCACGGGGGAGGGCGTAAGCCCTCCTCTTGTTTTTAAGGAGATTCCTATGCGACTGGATAAATATCTGAAGGTCAGCCGCCTCATCAAGCGCCGCACTGTGGCCAACGAGGCCTGCGACAATGAGCGGGTCACCGTAAACGGCAAGGTGGCCCGGGCCAGCTACGACGTGAAGGTGGGTGACGTGATCGCCATCGCCTTCGGCGGGCGCACCCTCACCGTGGAGGTGGTGGCCGTGGCGGAGAACGTGGGCAAGGACGCCGCTGCCGCCATGTATAAAGAAATCAACGCATAAAGGAAAAGCCCCCCTCATACACATGGTAACACCATGGGGAGGGGGTCTTTTTTATGGCATACGAGGTATCGTCCGGGGCGCTGTATCACCGCGTGACGCTGGAGGGCCGGGAGCATCTCACCGTGGCGGGGGTGGAGGACGTGGAGCGGTTTGACGAGAGCTGCATCGTCATGTCCACCTGCGCCGGGGTGCTGGTGGTGACAGGGGAAGGGCTGCACATCGACAAGCTGAGCCTGGACGGCGGCGAGCTCCACGTGGATGGCCGCATCGACGGCCTGGACTACGAGGACGCCCCCCGCCAGCAGGGCGGGCTGTGGCGCCGCCTGTTCGCCTGATGGAAAACCACATCCCCCAGCAGGCCGCCGCCCTGGCCGCGGCGGCGGGCCTGGGCGTGGCGGGGGCGGTGCTGTACGACCTGCTGCGCTCGGTGCGGCTGCGGCGGCGGCGCAGCCGCTTGCTGACCCATCTGCTGGACGGCCTCTACGCCTTGGCCGCCGGGGCGCTGACGCTGTGGCTGGCCCTGGGGCTGGGGGGCGGCGAGCTGCGGCTGTACATGGTGCTGGGCGGCGCCGCCGGGGCCCTGGGCTGGTGGCTTTGGCCGGCGCGGCTGCTGCGGCCGGTGTGGGACTTCTGGGCGGAGTGCTTCGCCGCCTTTTTCGCAGCGCTGGGGTGGCCTTTTCGCCAGCTTTGGCGGGGCATGGCGGCCCTTTGGTCCCTTTTTCTGCCATTTGGCAAAAAAGCCTTTTCTTTTGCGGCAAAGTGGTTTACAATAAAAGATACCAATTTGCCGAAGGAGGGTCAGCCCATGAAAAAATCACGCCGCAAGGCAAGCCCGCTGCTCATCGCCGTGCTGCTGGTGCTGGTGGCGGTGCTGGCGGTGGAGACGGCCCAGGTGTACCGCAAGCTGTCCTACGCCCGGCAGGAGCAGGCCTCCCTGGCCGCCCAGGTGGAGCAGCAGACCCAGGCCAACGACGCCCTGAAGGCCGACCTGAGCAAGGCCGGGGACGAGAACTTCATCAAGGGCCTGGCCCGAGAGCTGCTGGGCCTGGCGGAGAGCGGCGAGCGCATCTTCTACGACGTCAACGACTGACCCCCAAAAGGGCTTGACAGCCCGGAAAGCCGCGGGTATAATGAAAATGTAAAAAGGCGCTGCCAAAAGCGGCTCCGCCCGAATTATGGTTCTATGCTGTTATGAAGCACGGAAACCGTCACTTGGCAGAGTGGCGGTTTCTGCTTTTTACGGTGACCGTAATCGTATATCCGAGGATTTCCCAGATTGTCAAAAAGCATCGCAGATTTCGCGCCCGCAGGCGCGAACCCATGAAATCCGAAAAAAGTGACGACATGCGCGTCACTTTTTTCACTTCTCAGGCTACGAAGTGTGCGAATAGTGCGCCTCCGGCGCACTATTCGTGCGCGCAGTAGACTGCAATCCCATTGTCAAAAAACGGCGGAGCCGTTTTTTGACAGGCTTGGAAATCCCCCGGCCCTTTTCGGGCCGGGGGATTTCCATTGGAGAGAAAAAGAGATAGAAGCTTTTTTCGTGTCATGAGGCGGGCATGGAGGGCCATCAGCAAACGGCCCGGGGGACACAGCAGGCACACCGTGCCGCAGCCGGGACAGATTTGACAGGCTGTGGGGCGCCTCCTTTGGGGGTTGGTTTTGGCGTACTATATCATGCGGGAGGCGAAATTGCAATATGCTATGCGCATATTTCGCAAATATTTATCGCCGTTTTTCTGCTGCCGCCAAGTCGGCCCAAAATCATCCCCCCACAGCGGACAGCGCCCACAAAATCACCCCGTAGACGGCGCTGGCGGCGGTGCCGAACACAATCACCGGCCCCGCCACGGTGAACAGCTTCACCGCCGTGCCGGTGATGAGGCCCTCGGCCCGAAAGTCGATGGCGGGGGAGGCCACGGCGTTGGCAAAGCCGGTGATGGGCACCAGGGTGCCGGCCCCGGCGTGGCGGGCCAGCTTGTGGTACAGCCCCAGGCCCGTCAGCAGGGCGGAGAGGAACACCAGCGTCACCGAGGTGGCGGTGGCGGCGTCGTCAGTCCCCAGCCCGGCGGCGGCCCAGCCGTCCCGGATGGCCTGGCCCAGGCAGCAGATGGCGCCGCCCACAGCGAAGGCCAGGGCGGTGTTTTTCCCCAGGGGGGAGCGGGGCGCCATTTGGCGCACCAGCTTGTCGTATTCCTGCGGCGAGAGATTCATGAAATCATCCTTTCCGTTTTTCCACAGTATGGGGCAAACCGGGCCAAATCATGCGTTGCCATCCTGTTAAAAATGGGATATACTATTGAAAAGTGTTATAGAAAGCGAGGGGAGCGCCATGTACGATCCCGCCCATCCCTTTGGGCGCAAGGCGCGGCAGCGGGCCGTCATCGACCCGGTAAGCTGCACCGGCTGCGGCTGGTGCGCCATGTTCTGCGTGATGGACTGCATCGTGCTGCGGCCCGACGGCCTCTATGAGGTGGATGAGGACAGGTGCATCGGCTGCCGGAGCTGCAAGGTCAACTGCTTTTCCGGGGCGGTCACCATGCTGCCCCCCAAAATGACGGAGGAGGCCGCCCCATGACCGCCCAACGACCCAACGTGGGCCTGTACGTCCACATCCCCTTTTGCGCCGCCAAGTGCAGCTACTGCGACTTCTACTCCCTGGCCCACCGGGAGGACAAAATGGACGACTACTGCGCCGCCCTCACCGCCCATCTCCGGGAGGTGGCCCCCCGGATGGCGGGACAGCAGGTGGACACGGTGTATTTCGGCGGCGGCACCCCCAGCTATCTGGGCCCCAAGCGGCTGGCCGCCCTGCTGAAAACCATCCGCAAAAGCTATCGTCTGACGGCGGACGCGGAGATCACCCTGGAGGCCAACCCGGACAGCGCCGGGGACGTGAAAGCCCTGAAAATGCTGCGCAAGGCGGGGTTCAACCGCCTGTCATTGGGGGCCCAGGCCATGGACGACGATATGCTCCGCGCCATCGGCCGCATCCACACGGCGGCGCAGGTGCAGCAGGCGGTGTCCGCCGCCCGGAGCGCCGGGTTTGACAACGTCAGCATCGACCTGATGTACGGCCTGCCGGGCCAGACCATGGCCCACTGGCAACGGACGCTGGAGAGCGCCATCGCCCTGGGCACGGACCACATCAGCGCCTACGGGCTGAAGGTGGAGGAGGGCACGCCCCTGTGGCAGCGGCGGGACAGCGCCGACCTGCCGGACGACGAGGCCCAGGCCGACATGTACCTGTGGGCGGTGGAGGCGCTGGGGTTGGCGGGCTACCAGCAGTACGAAATCTCCAACTTTGCCCGGCCGGGCCGGGAGAGCCGCCACAACCTGCGGTATTGGCGCATGGCGCCCTACGCCGGCTTCGGCCCCGGGGCCCATTCCGACTTCGGCAACGTGCGCTTTGCCTATGAGCGGGATTTGGACGGCTACCTCGCCGGGGAGATGCGGCTGAGCGAGCGGGAGGAGATTTTGCCCCGGGAGCGGTGCATGGAGTACATCATGCTGTCCCTGCGAACGGCGGAGGGCATCTCCCGCACCACCGTGGAGCGGACGTACCGCAAGCCCTTCGCCGGGGCGGAGGCGGTGTTCCGGCAACTGGCGGACCACGGCCTGGCCGCCCCCACCGAAAGCGGCTGGCGGCTGACGCCCCGGGGCTTTCTGGTGTCCAACGCCATTATTTTGCAGGTGCAGCAGGCGGTGTTTGACGCGCAGATGGCGCGGTGAAAAGAAAAAAGAGAGGCGTGGCGCCTCTCTTTTTTTCATGCGCGGGCGTGCGGGCACAGTGCCGCCTGGGGAAGGCAACGGCGCGCCGAGTCGTCGCGCCCTACGCATTGCCCTGCCCCCGCAACTCCGCCAACCGGCAAGGCGGGACACGCAGGTCCCGCCCTACGGAGAAACCGATGCCGCCATGATTACACCGTAGGGGCGTTGCCATTTGCCATTCATCCTGCTTTTTCGCGTCCTCCTTTTCCCCCTTTTTCGTCCTCCATTTCCCTTTTTCTTCCTGCTTTGCAGGGGCGTTTGTAACGTTTTCATAAACAATTCTCCCCCGTTCTTGCATTGGAAAAATCCGGGTGATATACTGTCACACTGAAATGTTATGAAATTGAGAAAGGAGGGGGTGCGGATGCCTGCTTTCAGCGTGAAAAAACCGCTGACCGTGTTTGTGGCGGTGCTGGCCATCATCGTGCTGGGCGTGGTGGCCTACATCAAGATGACCCCCGACCTGCTGCCCAACATGGACTTCCCCTATGCCATTATCGTCACCGCTTACCCCGGCGCCAGCCCCGAGAGCGTGGAGCAGGAGGTGACCGGGCCGGTGGAGCAGTCCATGGCCACGTTGGAGCACATCAAAGAGGTGACCTCCACCAGCAGCAACAGCGTGTCCATGGTGGTGCTGGAATTTGAAGAAGGGGTGAACATGGACACGGTGGCGGTGGACATTCAGCAGAAAATCACCGCACTGTCCGGCCAGTGGAGCGACACCGTGGCCACCCCTTACGTGATGAAAATCAACCCCTCCATGCTGCCGGTGATGGTGACGGCCATCAGCTACGACGGCAAGGACGTCCACCAGGTCAGCGACTTCGTGGATGAGACACTGGCCCAGAAGCTGACGGGCGTCACCGGCGTGGCCAGCGTGGACATCAACGGCACGGTGGACCGGCAGCTCCACGTGATCCTGGACCCGGAAAAGCTGGATAGCGTGTCCCACACCGTGTACGACGCGACGGCGAAAAAGCTGGATGCGGCCCAGAAGCAGCTAAACGACGCCAAGGCGCAGCTCACCGCCGCCCAAAAGGCCCTGGCCGACGGCAAAAAAGCGGCGGCGGACGGCGTCGGCGACGGCGTGGTGTCCGCCATCAAAAAAGCCCGGGCGGCCCTGCCCGACGTCAGCGCCCCGGCGGGGGGCGCCGCCACCGGCACCGACCTGCCCGCCACCGCCACCGATTTGGGGCCCCTGCCGGAGAATCCCGCCGACTGGCCCGACTATTTCAGCCAGATCGACCCCC
Source organism: uncultured Clostridia bacterium (assembly GCA_946412355.1). Lineage (GTDB taxonomy): Bacteria > Bacillota > Clostridia > Oscillospirales > Oscillospiraceae > Vescimonas. The sequence continues at coordinate 20,450 of CAMKGX010000013.1, read as the reverse complement.
AGCAGTGGACGGACCGCATCTCCGCCCTTTCGGCCCAGTTGGAGGCCCTGCAAAAGACCATGACCGACGCTTCCAAGGCCATGGAGAGCCTTACCGACACCCTGAACAACGACAAGGAGCTGGCCAAGCTCGGCGGCCAGCTGTCCCAGGGCGTGGGGGGCCTTTTGGACGCGGTGACGCTGCTGACCAAGTCGGAAATGCAGCTGGACAGCGCCCTGTCCACCGTGGAGCAGGGCCTCGCCTCCCTGAAAGACACCCGGAAGGATCTGGAGAGCCAGACCGACGTGGGCGGCATGCTGAGCATGAGCACCATCTCCGCCCTGCTGACGGCCCAGGACTTCGCCATGCCCGCGGGGTACGTCAGCGATGACAGCGGCGTGCAGTACATGGTGTCGGTGGGCGACGCCCTGGCTTCCCAGGAGGAGCTGCGGACGCTGGTGCTGTTCGACCTGGGGCTGGAGGACGTGGCACCCATCCGGCTGGAGGACGTGGCCACCGTGTTCGTCACCGACAACAGCGCCGAGATCTACACCAAGCTTAACGGCGAAAACGGCGTCATCGCCTCCTTTACCAAGCAGTCCAACTACGCCACCGCCCAGGTCAGCGAGAATCTGGCGGCGCGCTTCGCCGCCCTGGAGCAGGAATACCCCGGCCTCCACTTCGTGCCGCTGATGGACCAGGGCGACTATATCCACCTGATTGTGAACAGCATTTTGTCCTCCCTGCTGTGGGGGGCGCTGTTCTCGGTGGTGGTGCTGTTCCTGTTTTTGCGGGACTGGCGGCCCACGGTGATTACCCTTGTCTCCATCCCGGTGAGCGTGATTTTCGCCATTGTGCTGATGTATTTCAGCGGCGTCACCATCAACATGATCTCCCTCTCCGGCCTGGCCGTGGCGGTGGGCATGCTGGTGGACAACTCGGTGGTGGTCATTGAGAACATCTACCGCCTCCGGGCCAAGGGCTACACGGTGATCCAGGCGGCGGTGTCCGGCGCGGGCCAGGTGCTGGGGGCCATCACCGCCTCCACCCTCACCACGGTGTGCGTTTTCCTTCCCATCGTGTTCGTGGAGGGCATCACCAAGCAGCTCTTCACCGACCTGGCGCTGACCATGTGCTACTCGCTGCTGGCATCCCTGCTGGTGGCGCTGACGCTGGTGCCCGCCATGGCCTCCGGGCTGCTGCGGCGGGAGCATCAGGCGAAAAAGGGCGTGCTGGACTACGTGTATCCCGCCTATGAAAAGGCGCTGCGCTGGTCGCTGGACCACAAGGCCGCCGTGCTGCTGCTGGCGCTGGTGCTGCTGGTGACCACCGGCTTCGCCGCCGTGCAGCGGGGCTTTACCTTCATACCCGACATGGACATGAACATGATCAACGTCACCGTCACCATGCCGGAGGACGCGGACATGGCCCGGGCCGTGGCCCTGGCCGACGAGGTGGGCCGGCGGGCGCTGGCGGTGGAGAACGTGGCATCCGTGGGCGCCATGATCGGCGGCGACAGCATGACCGGCGGCATGACCGGCGGCGGACAGTACGACGCCACGCTGTATATCACCCTGCCCGAGGGCAAGAGCGGCAACGCCGCAGGCCGGGCCATCGAGGCCGCCTGCGAAGACCTGGACTGCACCGTGTCCGCCTCCGGCGCCATGGCGGGGATGGACTTCATCACCGGCAGCGGCATCGGCGTGAACCTGTACGGCACCGACATGGAGACGCTGCACCAGGCCGCCACCGCCCTTGCCCGGCGGATGGAGCAGGTGGACGGGGTGGCCTCCGTGTCCGACGGATGGGAGGACGCCGCGGCGGCCCTCCACGTGGCGGTGGACCGGGAGAAGGCCATGGCCCACGGCATGACCGTGGCCCAGGTGTATATGAAAATCGCGGCGGCCCTGCCCGCCACCGTCACCGGCGCCGACGTGACCCTGGACGGCAGCAAAATGGGCGTGGTCATCGAGGGCCTGGAGGCCGACCGGGTGACGGTGGAAAACCTGCTGGATTTGACCATCACCCCCGACAGCAGCCTGTCCGCCATGGCGTCTATGGGCGCTATGGGCGGCAGCTCTATGGGCTCTATGTCCTCCATGATGAGCATGATGGGCGGCGGGTCTGATATGAGCAGCATGATGGCCATGATGGGCGGCGCGTCCTCCGTCGGCGGCGCCTCTGCCGTAACCGATACCGCTGACGCCGCCGAGGACAGCGGCGACGGCAGCTTTAAGCTGGGTGACGTGGCCACGGTGGAAAAGACCGTGAGCCTGGCCACCATCCGCCACGACGAGCAGCGGCGGTACGTCACCGTGACGGCCCAGGCAGCGGAGGGGCGGAACGTGACGCTGGTCACCGCGGCGGTGCAGCGGGCCGTGGGCTCGCTGACGCTGCCGGACGGCGTTACCATGGACTACTCCGGCGAGAACGAGCAGATCATGGAGGCCATGGAGCAGCTATTGCTGATGCTGCTATTGGGCATCATCCTGGTGTATTTCATCATGGTGGCCCAGTTCCAGAGCCTGAAATCGCCCTTTATCGTCATGTTCACCATCCCTCTGGCCTTCACCGGCGGCTTCATGGCGTTGCTGATCGCGGGGATCGAGATCAGCGTGGTGTCCCTCATCGGCTTTGTGATGCTGGTGGGCATCATCGTGAATAACGGCATCGTGCTGGTGGACTACATCAACCAGCAGCGCATCGCCGGCATGGCCCGGCGGGACGCCATCGTGGACGCGGGCATCACACGCATGCGGCCCATCTTCATGACGTCGCTGACCACCATTTTGGGCCTTATCGTCATGGCCCTGGCCCGGAACGTGGGCACGTCGCTGATGCAGCCGGTGGCCCTGGTGTGCATCGGCGGACTGCTGTACGCCACGCTGATGACCCTTTTCGTGGTGCCCTGCATCTACGACATGATGAACAAAAAGGAGCTGCGCCACGTAGACGAGGCGGAGCTGAAGCAGGTGGAGGACTAAACGGCGAAGGGAATACCAGTCTGTCCGTAGGGGCGCTTCATAAAGCGCCCGCTTGCGGATTGGCGATGACGGGAAAGGTGTCGTTGGATGCGGCAGGGGCACCTGTTATTTCGTAGGGCGCGACGACCCGGCGCGCCGCTTTCCCGGCGGCGGGGTTCATGAAAGGCGTCGTTGGTTGCACACGGGTGCGATTTTCTCCGTAGGGGCGGGGCTCTGCTCCGCCCAATACCCCGGCAATTGACGAGAAAAGGGCGGAGCAGAGCCCCGCCCCTACGAACGGTTGTCGATGCCGTTTACCATTTATCCAGCCTTGGCGGTGGGAGGTACCGGGGTACGGGCCGCCGGGGCGTCGGCCCCTACGGTGGTTGTCGATGCCGCGCACCATTCATCCGCCCTTGGCGGAAATCATCACCTCGCTGCGGGCGATTCGTGAATCGCCCCTACGGTAAAATCACAGGCATCGGTTCTCTTTGCAGGGGCGCTTCATGAAGCGCCCGCTTTGCCCGGCGGCGGAGATGATGAAGGGTATCGGTGGTTGTCGATGCCGCACACCATTCATCCGCCCTTGGCGGTGGACGGTACCGGGTTTGGCGGGACACGCAGGTCCCGCCCTACGAACGGTTGTCGATACCGCCTACCATTCACCTCACAATAAACTCCCCTTATTGACCCCCCACAGCAAATCCCCCCGGCGCTTTCGCGCCGGGGGGATCGTTATGCCATCTATGTCACCGCCCCAGGGGCGGTTTTTACTTTTACTGCTCGGTCTCGATGACGCCGTAGCCGCCGTTGTTGCGGCGGTAGACCACGTCGATCTCGTCGGTGTCCACGTTGCGGAACACGTAGAAGGAGTGGTCCAGCAGGTTCATCTGCAAAATGGCCTCGTCGGCGGTCATGGGCTTGACGGCGAAGCGCTTGGTGCGCACCACGTCGAACTCGGTGTCCTCCGCCACGTCGAACTCGGCGGGCACCTCGCTGACCAGCGCCTCGGAGCGCAGGTTCTTGGCCAGGCGGGTCTTGTTCTTGCGGATGCGGCGGTCGATGAAGCTGACGGCGGCGTCGATGGCGCCCCGCATATCACCGTCGGGGTCCTCCTCCTGGGCGCGGAACAACGTGCCGTTGGCGGCGCGGATGGTCAGCTCCACCACGCAGCGGTTCTTCTTCTCCACAGCAAAGGTCACAAAGGCGTCTGCCTCCTGGGGGAAATACTTGTCCAGCTTGCTGATCTTCTTCTCGGCGTAGGCCTTGATGGAGTCGTTGAGCGTGACTTTCTTGCAGGCGAATGTGAACTTCATATTGATGGCTCCTTTCCTCTGGGTAGGTCAGGCAGGGGTCGGAGAGGAGATTCCCCTCATCCCTGTGACGGTATTCTATCACATTTGCACAGTTATGTATAGCCCGTCATTCATATTTTAGAGAAAATTAACAATTTCGGCGGCGCCGTTTTCTGCCTTACACACCTGTCAGGTCAAAGGGCGGCGTGTACTCCTCCCGGGCGGAGGTGCGCTCCTGGGTGAAGCCATCCCGGATGCCGCAGTTTTCCATGTAGGCCACGGCGGCGCGGTACTCCGCCGCCGTCACGTGGCGGCCCAGGGGGCCGGTCAGCCCCGGCTGGGGGGTGTACTGGGCCATGAGGGAGAACAGCACCTCCCCGTGGGCGAAGCGGCGGGACACGTAGTCGATGACGGCCCGGGTATTGTCCAGCTGCCCCGGCAGCACCAGATGGCGGATGATGACGCCACGGCGGAGAAGGCCGTTTTCGATGACCGGCGGGCCGGCCTGGGCCACCATTTCCTCGATGGCGGCGGTGGCCACGTCAAAATAGTCCTCCGCGCCGGAGAGGCCCTTGGCCAGAGCACCGTCGGCGTACTTCAAATCCGGCAGCCACACGTCCACCGTGTCCTTCAGGGCCCGCACCGTCTCCACCCGCTCGTAGCCGCCGCAGTTATACACCACCGGCACCGGCAGCTTCGGCGTCAGCGCCGGGAGAATCCAGGGCAGGAAGTGGGTGGGGGTCACCAGATTGATATTATGGGCCCCCTGGGCGATCAATTCCTCAAAAATCTCCCGGAGCCGGGCGGTGGAGACGTCTTTTCCGAAGCCGCCGGCGGAGATGTCATGGTTCTGGCAGTAGACGCACCGCAGCGTGCAGCCGGAGAAGAACACGGCGCCGCTGCCCCGGGTGCCGGAGATCACCGGCTCCTCCCAGTGGTGGAGGGCGGCACGGGCCAGCCGCACCCCCTCGCCCATGCCGCAAAAGCCCGGCTGCACCGCCCGGTCCACGCCGCAGCGGCGGGGGCACAGGTGGCAGATCATACCTTATTTATGTCGAAGTCGGGGCCCAGGTCGCCGCGCATCCAGTGGCGGCGGCACAGGCCGATATACTGGTCGTTGGCGCCGATGACCACCTGGGCGCCCTCCTTGAGGACGTGGCCCTGGGCGTCAAACCGGGCGTTGAAGGTGGCCTTTTTACCGCACCAGCAGATGGTTTTTACCTCCTCCAGCTTGTCCGCCAGCACCAATAAATGGTAGCTGCCGGGGAACAGTTCTCCCCGGAAGTCGGCCCGCAGGCCGTAGCAGATGACGGGGATGTTGCAGTCGTCCACCAGGTGCACCAGGTAGTAGACCTCCTCCCGGGTGAGGAACTGGGCCTCGTCCACGATGATGCAGGCGTATTTCTGCAGCTCGGCGTCCGGCATGGCCTGCATCTCGTGGAAGTAGACGCAGGGGTGGGACAGGCCGATGCGGGAGTGGACGATGTGGTCGCCGTCCCGGGTGTCCATCTGGGGCTTCACCAGCAGCGTGGCCTGGCCCCGCTCCTCGTAGTTAAACCGGGCCATGAGGGCGTTGGCGGTCTTGCTGGAGCCCATGGCTCCGTACTTAAAGTAAAGCTGTGCCATTGTCAATCTCCTTTATCAAGGGGGAAAAGGCGGAGGGCACCGGGTGGGCGGAGCGTTCCTCTGGGCCGCACCACAGCCATGTGCTGTCGCCGTCTCCCTGTATTTCTACGATATATCCCGTGATTTGCCATTCAATGTGGGTGAATAAATGCTTCCAATGTATCTTTTTCACCCATCGGTGGGGAATGACGCCATTTTGCAACAGCCATTCCGCCGCCTGCTGCTCGTCCAGCTCCCCCGCCGTGTGGGGCACCTCCCAGAGAGAGGCCAGAAGGCCCCGGTCGGGCCGCTGCCGCAGGGCGATTTCCCCATTCCGCAGCAGCAAAAAGGCGGTGAGGGTCTCGGTTTTCCGGGTGGTTTTCTTGACGCGCACGGGGAAGTCCTGCTCCCGGCCCAGGCTATGGGCGGCGCAAAATGCTGCGGCGGGGCAGTTCTCGCACAGGGGGCGGCCGTGGCTCAAACAGACGGTGGCGCCCAAATCCATCAGCGCCTGGTTCATGTCGCCGGGCCGGTGGGGGGGCAGCACCTCAGACAGCCAGCCCCGCATCGTGGCCCGGGCGGCACCGTCCAGCACGTTGCCCTCCCAGGCGGTGAGGCGGCTCAAAATCCGCAGCACGTTGCCGTCCACCGCCGGGTAAGGCTTTCCGAAGGCGATGGACAAAATGGCCCCGGCGGTGTAGTCCCCGATGCCGGGCAGGGCGGCGATGGCCTCATAGGTGTCGGGGAAGACGCCGCCGTGGCGCTCCACGATCTCCCGGGCGGCCTTTTGCAGGTTCCGGGCCCGGCTGTAATAGCCCAGGCCCTGCCACAGCCGCAGCACCTGTTCGGTGTCGGCCCGGGCCAAATCCTCGATGGTGGGAAAGGCCGCCATAAAGCGGAGGAAATAGGGCTCCGCCGCCGCCACACGGGTCTGCTGCAGCATGATCTCCGACACCCAGGTGCGGTATGGCGACACCTGCCGCCGCCAGGGCAGGTCCCGGCGGTTTTCATCGTACCACCGCAGCAGCGCCGCCGGGAGCTGGCGCAGGGGGGCGGGGGCGGTCACGGCGTAAACCGGGCGGCGTAACCGCACCGGCGGCACAGCGCCTCCACCGCCTCACGGCGGGAGAAGCCGTCGTAGATGGCTTTCGCCCGGGGGCTTTGGAGAATGGCAGACAGGGGAGTGGCGAAGATATTGCCCAGGGCCATGACGCCCTGGCCGTCCAGGCAGCAGGGCACCACCGTGCCGTCCCACAGCACGGCGATCTGCCGCCGCAGGCCGTGGCAGAAGGTGACGATCTGCACCGGGGCGTCCAAGGCGGGCCAGTCAAATTTGGGGGCGCGCTCCAGATAGAGGCCGGGGCCCAGGCGGCGGTTGCCCAGGGGGTCGGCGGGCAGGTTTTCCACATCCTGTCCGCATTTTTCCGACAAAAGGCGGCAAATGGCATGGTTTTGGGTCTCCTTGCCCCCCTCGTTCCACAGCCGCAGAGCGCAGAGGCGGCCCTCCCCGGCAAAGGCGGCGGCAAAGTGCCACACGCCGTTTACGTAGTCCGTGGCGTCGGTGCCGCCGTTGCCCTCAAAGGAGTGGAGGGACACGCTGACCTTGCGCAGGGCCGGGGCGGCCAGCAGCGCCGGGGCCCGGCGGGGCAGCAGGGTGCCGTTGGTGGTGAGGCAGACGCGGAAGCCCTGTTCGTCGGCGGTTTTGAGAATGTCCTCCAGGTGGGGGTGGAGCAGGGGCTCGCCCATGACGTGGAGGTAGAGGTAATCGGTGTAGGGCCGCAGGGCGGCGGCAGCGGCGGCGAAGTCCGCCACGGTCATAAACCCGGCGGGCCGAGCGGTGCCGGGGCAGAAGTCGCAATGGAGATTGCACACGTTGGTGATCTCCACGTAAGCGCGGTTGAACATGGCGGGCCTCCTTTCCGGGGAAGATGAATCATGGAGAATTGCGGTGTCCGCTGCGGGGATGGATTGGAATGGTGTGGTGTAAAATGGAGGGTATCGGTTTTGTCCTTAGGGGCCGACGACTCGGCGGCCCGTTACCCGGCGGCGGATTTGATGAAAGGGTGGTTGGTTGCGTAGGGGCACGATATTGGCTCGCCTTCCCCTTGGGGGGAAGGTACCCCAGTGCGCACACTGGGGGGAATGAGGGGGCGATTTTGCGGAAAGATTCCGGTAGACGCCCCCTCATCTCACCCGCCCTCGGCGATCATCGCCCCCTCATCCGTCACGGCCTACGGCCGTGCCACCTTCCCCCCAAGGGGAAGGCAGGGCGGTTTTTGTTTCCGTTTCCCATTCTACCATACCGCCGCAAAAAAAGAAACGCCCGATTTGGGCGTTTCTTTTTATCAACCTTTTTACCGGCTCTCCCGGTCGTAGGCCACCACCACCCGGCGGTTGGGCTCGGTGCCGATGGAGTAGGTGGTGACGCCGGCGGTATCCTGGAGCGCGGCGTGGATCACATGGCGCTCGTAGGCGTTCATGGGCTCCAGCGTGACGCTGCGGCGATACCGGGTGACCTTGGCGGCCACCTTGGCGGCCAGGCTCTCCAGGCTGGCCTCCCGCTTGGCCCGGTAGTTCTCCGCGTCCACCTGGACACGGATGCGCTTCTCGCCCTTATCGTTGAGGGCGTAGTTGGTGAGCTGCTGGATGGCGTCCAGGGTTTCGCCCCGGCGACCGATGAGCTGGCCCAGCTTGTCGCCGTCCAGAATCACCTTATACCGGCCCTTTTCCACCTCGTAGACCTTCACCTGGGCGTCGGACTCCAGATGCTGCAGCAGGCCCGTCAAAAAGGCGGTGATGCGCTGGGCGTTCTTATCCTCGCACAGCGGCAGATTCTCCTCCGCCGCCTTCACCGGGGCGCTGTCGCCCTTCTCGGCGGGCTCGGCCTTCTTGGGCTCTGCCTTTTTGGGCTCGGGCTTCTTCTCGGCGGGCTTTTTGGGCTCTTCTTTTTTGGGCTGGGGCTGGGCGGCCTTCTTGGGGGCCGGCTCTTTCTTCACAGGCTTTTCAAAGGTGGGCAGCACCACGTCGTCCATGGTGGCCTCGTCGGGGCCGTAGGTGACACGGACCTTGGCGGGGCTGGCGCCCAGACCCAGGAAGCCGCTCTTGGCCTGGGCCAGAATCTCCACGGACACGTCGTCGCGGCTCATGCCCAGCTGGGCCAGGGCGTTGGCGATGGCCTCCTCCGTCGTCTTGCCTGTTACGTCGATATAACTCATAGACAAAACTCCTTATTCACTGTAATGGTCTTCGCTGAAGGACCGGCCCCGGGCGTAGGGCCGCTGGCCCACACGGCCGTTTTCATTGGTGCCGGTGGCCTTGCGCTCGGCCTGCTGGGCCTTCTTCTCGGCCTGCTTCTGCTTGATCTTCTTGTCGCCCTTGGCCTCCTCCATCTGGCGGTTATAGTTGGCCATGGCGGCCTGGCGCTTGGCATACCGGGCCTCACGCTTTTCCCGCTCCTTGTCGGTCTCCTCACGGTCCAGGATCTTGTTGAAGTACTTGTTCAGCAGCACCTCCTGGATGAGGGAGAACACGGCGTTGGCAATCCAGTAGATCATCAGCGCGGCGGGCAGCATGTAGCCGAACCACAGGGTCATCAGGGGCATCATGTAGATCATGGCCTTGCCGGTGCCGTTCTGGGCGGCGTCGCCCTGCTGCTTCATGGTGACCAGGCTCATGGCGAACTGGGTGCCGGCGGCCAGGATGGGCAGGAGAATCAGGCCCCAGCCGCTCCAGCCGGCGTCCTTGAAGTTGTGGATCACGTTGGACACGGTGTTGGCCAGGTCCATACCCAGGAAATTGTAATCCAGGTCGATGAGCCGGTCAAACTTCCCCTGGAAGCTGGCCCAGTTCTCATGGACGAACTTGGCCAGGTAAATCTGCTCGTAGGCGGCGGCCTGGCCGGAGGTGGCGGTCTCATAGCCCAACGTCTCGGCCAGGGCCCGGACGCCCTCGATGGCCTCGGTGGACATGGACATGAAGTACCGCAGGGGCACGCGGATGATGTAATACAGCGCAATCAGAATGGGGAAGGGCAGGAAGGACCAGAGGCAGCCGCCCATGGGGTTGATGCCCTCCCGGGCGTACAGGTCGGCCATCTCCTGGTTTTGCTTCTCCTTATTGTTGGCGTAGCGCACCTGGATGTCCTTGATCTTGCCCTGCATGCGGTTCATCCGCAGCATGCTCTTCTTGCTCTTGAGCTGGAAGGGCAGGATCACGATCTTCACCACCAGGGTGAACAGGATCAGCGCCAGGCCGTAGGAGCCGGTGACGCTGTAAAACAGGCGCGTCAGCCATGCGAAGGGAACACAGATATAGTATCCGAGTTGTGCGAACATATTGGGGTTCCTCCGTAAATTTACTGACTTTTTGAGGGGAAATATGCGATTTTTCCGTAATTATATCCGTAGATTATCCGGAAATCCGAAAGCAGATTTCGAGAGATTTTGTGTCCCGGCGATGGCCCTTTCCCGCAGGCATACTATCTGTATGGCAAGGGGAAGGGACGAAGCAGGGGCGCAAAAGATCCGAAAGATGCGGGGTAACAATTACGGAACGGGGTCATAGCCGCCCTTATGAAACGGGTGGCAGCGTAAAAGTCGCCTTGCCGCCAGATAGCTGCCCTTGCCCGCGCCGTACTTCTCAATGGCCTCACGGGCGTACTGGGAGCAGGTGGGGATATAGCGGCAGCGGGGCGGGGTGAAGGGGGACACGGCGGCCTGGTAGAACCGGATGAGCATCAGGAGGGCGCGCTTCATGGCCTGTCCTCCACCATGCCCAGCTCCCGCAGGCAGGCCAGATACTGGCCCTCCAGCTTGGCCCAGGGCATGTCGGCGCTGCGGCCCCGGCCCACCAGAATCACGTCGTAGCTGCCTTTTATCTCCCCGGCGTGCAGCCGGAACAGCTCACGAAACCGGCGGCGCACCCGGTTGCGCACCACCGCCTTGCCCACTTTGGTGCTGACGGTGACGCCCAGGCGGCAGCGGGGGCGATTGGTTTTGGCGCAGTACACCACCACGCCGCTGCGCACAGCGCACTTGCCCTTGCGGTACATGCGGCGGAAGATGTGGTTTTCCTTCACCGTGCAAGACGCTTTCATGGACTCCTCCTCATTTCATCGCGCATAGACCAATAGGGACGGCAGAGCCTAACGCTCGTGACGTCCCTGGGGTATCTACGCTATACGCGACGCATTTTCCGCGGCCTCTTAGTGGCTCAGGCGGATGCGACCCTTGGCGCGGCGGCGGGCCAGGACCTTACGGCCGTTGGCGGTAGCCATTCTCTTGCGGAAGCCGTGCACCTTGGAGCGCTGGCGCTTCTTGGGCTGATAGGTACGGAACATTGCGTGACACCTCCATCTTTTAATAGAATCTCCGGCGGCGATACGCCGCTCTTACTCGACAGCAGAGCCGTGGCCCTGCCGCAGTGGACAATTTGCGGCGCCGAAAACGGCGCAAACGGTATTATACAGGTAAGATGCGGCTTTTGTCAATGAGTTTTTATGTAAATTTGGAACCTTGTGGGGGGAAAGGGGAACAGTATACAAGATATGGTGGCATAAAAACCGTAGGGGCGATGCACGAATCGCCCGAAGCGCGGTAACGATAATTAACAAGCCCGGGTGGATGGCAGACGGCAACGGTAACCACCGTAGGGGCCGACGACCCGGCGGCCCGTGACCGGGTAACGATGACCGCCAAAGCTGGTTAAACGGTACATGGGTAACGACAACCGTGCAAACGGCGCGCCGGGTCGTCGCGCCCTACGAAATAACAGGTGACCCTGCCGCAGCCAACGACACCTTTTATCAAACCCTCCGCCGGGAAACGGGCCGCCGGGGGCGTCGGCCCCTACGGATATTATCGCGCCCCACCGCAACCAACGGTGCCTTTCCGCAAACCCGCCGCCGGGAAAACGGCGCGCCGAGGTCGTCGCGCCCTACGAAAAAAGGGGTGACCCTCCGTAACCACCGACGCCGTTCCGCTGCCACGCCGCCGTTGCGGGCGCTTCATGAAGCGCCCCTACGAAAAAACCGATGCCGCCATGATTACACCGTAGGGGCGATTCACGAATCGCCCTCAGCGAGGTGATGATTTCCGCCAAGGGCGGATGAATGGTGTGCAGCATCGACAACCACCGTAGGGGCCGACGCCACCGGCGGCCCGCAATGCGGTAACGTTCACCGCCGGGGTCGGGTGAATGATAACAGCCTCCATATTTCACCGTCCGCCGTTTCCAATCCGTCCGCCCAGCGGGCACCCTTTCCCTTCACTGTTCTCCTTTCTCTCAAAAACCCCCGATACATTATTATAATAATTGTACCCATTTTCCCCTTTACGGCGTGGGGATTTTTTGCTATAATATTTATATTGTATCATGCAGGAGACTGTGCCCCGCGGGGGGCGAGAGGAGGGTAGGACATGAACTCACTGGCCGATCTGTGGCAGAACATATTGGCCGTGCTGGAGGAGAAGCTGTCCACCACCACCATCAACACCTGGTTTGACGAGGTGAAAATCGTGGCGGTGGAGGATCAGGCCATCGTGCTCCACTGCGGCAACGATTTCAAGCGTGACGTGATCCAGCGCAAGTTCCTCACCTTTATCTACATGACCGTCCAGAATATTTTTTCCCAGGGCATGGAAATCAAGATTCTGGACGACGCCCAGCTGGCCGCCTATCACGGCGTGCGGCCCGATCACCCCGGCGCCTCCAGCGATTTCGACAGCGCCTTCACCTTTGAGACCTTTGTGGCCGGGCCCCAGAACAAGCTGGCCTACTCCGCCGCCCGGGCGGTGGTGGAGGTGCCCGCCAAGAAATATAACCCCCTGTTCATCTACGGCGACAGCGGCCTGGGCAAGACCCATCTGCTCTACGCCATCCGCAACCGGCTTCCCATCCGCCACCCCGACATGAAGGTGGTGTACGTCAAGGGCGAGGAGTTCATCAACGAGTTCATTGAGCTGGTGCGCTCCGGCCGGGGCGACGAGTTCCGGGCCAAGTACCGGGACGCGGATATGCTGCTGGTGGACGATATTCAGTTCGTGGCCGGCAAGGAACAGGTGCAAAACGAGTTTTTCCATACCTTCAACACCCTTTACGAGGCGGGCAAGCAGATCGTTATGACCTCCGATAGGCCGCCCCGGGAGATGTCGCTGCTGGACGACCGGCTGCGCACCCGGTTTGAATGGGGCCTGATGGCGGACGTGGCGCCGCCGGATTACGAGACCCGCCTGGCCATCATCCGCAACAAGTCCAAGATTCTGGGCATGAGCCTCACCGACGAGATCATGGACTACATCGCCGAGAACGTCACCGCCAACGTGCGGCAGATTGAGGGCATCCTCAACAAAATTCTGGCCTACTGGGACCTGCTGGGGGACCAGCTGGACACCGACTCCCTGGAAAAGGCCATTATGGACACCGTCCGCAAGGCCAACGACTACATCACCCCCACCTACGTCATCCAGAGCGTGGCCCGGTTCTTCAACCTGGATGAGGACACCCTCCGGGGCCAGGAGCGGCGCAAGGACGTGACCAACGCCCGGCAGGTGGCCATGTATCTCATGCGGCGGATGATCCCCTCCATGGCCCTGAAGGAAATCGGCAAGGAGTTCGACGGCCGGGACCACACCACCGTCCTCCACAGCCTGGACAAGGTGGAGAAGCAGATGCGCACCGACCCCGCCTTTGCCGAAACGGTGAAGGAGATCACCACCAATATCAACGCGCATAAGTGACAGGCAACCGACCCGCCTTCCCCTTGGGGGGAAGGTGCTGAGCGCAGCGAAGCGGATGAGGGGGCGTGCGGGCACAGCGCCGCCTGTGGCGGATGAAGCGTGCCCGCCGCAAGGCAGCGGCCCGATTTTCACGGCCCGAAGGGTCTGGAAATCGGTTTGCCGCAACGAGAGCACGAGTTTTCCCGGGAAGTTCCCGGTCATTGCCACAGCCTTCCCCTTGGGGGGAAGGTGGCACGGCCGTAGGCCGTGACGGATGAGGGGGCGTCTACCGGAAACTTCCCTCAAAATCGCCCCCTCATTCCCCCCAGTGTGCGCACTGGGGTACCTTTCCCCCAGGGGGAAGGCCGTGCAAAGTTTTATCTATTCGCCCCTGCCTTCCCCTTGGTGGGAAGGCTGTGACAGGTTTTTGCTTTTCCCTCTTCGCTCTTCCTTTTCCACACCATCTGTGGATTCCACGTGGAAAGGCTGTGGACAGCCGGGGGAGGGGGGTTTCCGTGTGGAAAGAGGGGTTTTCTTCCCCACCGACCTGTGGAGAAAAAACCGTGGCGCCATGGGGCTTTGTCCCCTGTTTCCACAATAAAATCCCCTACTGCTACTTCTTCTTAAAAACTTTAGTTTATGTTTTGCGGGAGAAAAATATTCCCGCTGGGTTCATCTTTTTTCAGAGACAGAAAGGAACGTGCGTCATGCTGAAATTTACCTGCGAAAAGGCGCTGCTGCAAGCCGCCGTAATGACCGCCGCCCGGGCCGTGGCCACCAAGAGCACCATCCCCGCCCTGGAGGGCGTGCTGCTGGAGGGGGACGACAAGCTGACCCTGTCCGGCTACAACATGCAGACCGGCATCCGCACCACCGTGGCCGCCGACGTCCGCTCGGCGGGCCGGCTGGTGATTTCCGCCAGGCTGCTGACCGACATCATCCGCCGTTTGCCCGACGACGTGGTGGTGTTCACCGAGAGCGAGCGGTACACCGTCAACGTACAGTGCGGCGACGCCAGCTACGACATTCTGGGCATGAGCGCCGACGACTTCCCCGAGCTGCCGGAGGTGGACGACGAATACAGCGTGTCCATCCAGCAGGGGGTGCTGAAGGCCATGATCGGCCAGACCTCCTTTGCCGTCAGCACCAACGAGAGCCGCCCGGTACACACCGGCAGCCTGTTCGAAATCGCGGACATGGGCCTGACGGTGGTGTCGGTGGACGGCTTCCGGCTGGCCCTGCGCCGGGAGCCTTTGGAGAAGATCGAGGGCGGCGCCTTCCGCTTCGTGGCCCCGGGGGCGGCCCTGCGGGAGGTGGAGAACATCTGCGCCGACAGCGACGACCTCATCACCATTATTCTGGGCAAGCGGCATCTGCTCTTTGAGACCGGCGACACCCAGCTCATCTGCCGCAAGCTGGAGGGCGAGTTTTTGGACTACAAGAATGCCATCCCCCGGAACAACCCCATCGTGGTGGAGGTGGACACCAAGACCATGCTCACCAGCCTGGACCGGGTCAGCGTGGTGATCAGCGAGAAGCTGAAAAGCCCGGTAAAGTGCCTTTTCGATAAGGATAAGGTATTTTTCAGCGCCAAAACCGGCAACGGCGAAGCCAAGGACGTGTGCCCCATCCGGGGTGACGGCCAGGGGCTGGAGATCGGCTTCAACAACCGGTATATGATGGAGGCCCTGCGGTACGTCCCGGCGGACACCGTGCACATGGAGCTGAACTCCGGCATCTCCCCGGCCATCATCGTGCCCACCGACGGCAGCGACCATTTCCTGTACATGGTGCTGCCGGTGCGGCTGAAGGCGTAAAGGAATGACGGCGGGGCGGGGTATATGAAAACGGTGGCAAATGCCACCGTAGGGGCCGCCGCCTCGGCGGCCCGTACCCAGGTGACGATGATTGCCAGGGGTGGATGGATGGCATGCGGCAACGATACCCACCCGCAACCAACGATACCATTTATCATCATCGACACCGTTGCGGCGCGCCGAGTCGTCGCGCCCTACGAAATAATAGGTACCCATCTGCATCCATCCTGCCTTTCAAGAAACCCGCCGCCGTGCAGCGGGCGCTTCTTGAAGCGCCCCTACGGAGGTAACCGAAACCACCCTCAACCAACGATACCTTTTATATCACCGCCGCCGTGCAGGCGGGACACATAGGTCCCGCCCCTACGGAGGTAACCGATACCTTTATGACTCATTCTTCAGTATTCATTAGAGGAACGACTATGACCACAATTCCCATCACAACAGAATACATCAAGCTCCAGGACCTGCTGAAGCTCGCCGCCCTCACTGCCACCGGCGGGGAGGCCAAGGTGCTGATTCAGGAGGAGCAGGTGGCCGTCAACGGCGAAATCTGCACCCAGAGGGGCAAAAAAATCCGCCCCGGCGACGTGGTGGCCTTTGCCGGGCGGGAGCTGACCGTCAGCTATGCGCCTTGACAGCCTGACCCTGTCCGGGTGGCGAAATTACGGCGAACAGACCGTCACCTTTGACGGCAAAAGCAACGTGATTTACGGCGAGAACGCCCAGGGCAAGACCAATCTTCTGGAGGCCTGCGTCTATTTGAGCTGCGGCAGGAGCCCCCGGGCCCGGTCCGACCGGGAGCTGATGGGCTTTGACCGGGACAGCGCCCTGGTGCAGGGGACCATCCACAGCCGGGAGCGGGACTTCGTCACCCGCATCGAGCTATACCGGGGCAAGCGGCGGAAGATGACCGTCAACGGCGTGGCCGCCAAGACCAACGCCGCCCTCTCTGACGTGCTGCGGACGGTGTACTTCTCGCCGGACGACCTGTATCTCATCCGGGACGGCGCGGCGGCCCGGCGGCGGTTTATGGACATGAGCCTGTGCCAGCTGCGGCCCCGGTACGCCGAGGCCCTCAGCGAGTACACCCGGCTCTACGACCACAAGACCCGTATCCTGCGGGACAGCCAGGACTATCCCGGCCTTTTGGACACGCTGCCGGAGTTCAATGAGCGGCTGTGCCAGGTGGGCGCGGTGCTGATTCACTACCGCGCCCGGTTTTGTGCTGCCCTCCATGAGTACGCCGCCCAGGCCCACAGCCAGTGCAGCGGCGGCCGTGAGCAGCTTGCCCTGCAATACCGCACCGTGTCCACCGTTGACGACCCCCTGGCCCCCACGGACGCCATATATCATGCCCTCACCGCCCACCAGCGCAGCCATTACGACGCGGAGATCGCCAGCCGCCTCTGCCTCTCCGGCCCCCACAAGGACGACTTTGAGGTGGCCGTCAACGGCCGCAGCGCCCGGCAGTTCTGCTCCCAGGGCCAGGTGCGGACGGCGGCCCTGGCCCTGAAATTGGCGGAGCGGGAAATCCATAAAAACACCTTCGGGGAACACCCCGTCATGCTATTGGACGACGTGTTGTCGGAATTGGACCCCCAGCGGCAGGAATTTGTCTTAAACCGCATTGCCGGCGGCCAGATTCTCATTACCTGCTGCGAGGCCGACCGGCTGGAAAGCCTGGTGGGGGGCAAGGTGTTCCATATCCGAGAGGGGGCGGTGGTGTGAAAGGCTACCTCCACATCGGCCAGAACGTGATGCTGGAAAAAAAGCGCATCATCGGCATCTTTGACCTGGACAACACCTCCACCGCCAAGGACACCCGGGCCTTTTTGCGGCGGGCGGAGGAGGACGGCGTGGTGCAGAGCGCCTGCGAGGACATTCCCCGCAGCTTCATCCTCTGCGACCACCCTTACCATAAGCAAATCATCTATCTATCCCAGCTGAATGCCCAAACGCTGCTTCGCCGCAGCGAAGAAGGAGAAATACTATGAGCGAGAGTTTGGAAATGGAAAAGACCACCGCCGTGGACGCGGAATACGGCGGCTCGGAAATCCAGGTGCTGGAAGGGCTGGAGGCCGTGCGCAAGCGGCCCGGCATGTACATCGGCTCCACCAGCGCCAGCGGCCTCCACCATCTGGTGTATGAAATCGTGGACAACTCCATCGACGAGGCCCTGGCGGGGTACTGCACCGACATCACCGTCACCATCAACCCCGGCAACACCATCACCGTCACCGACAACGGCCGGGGCATCCCCGTGGATATCCAGCCCCAGACGGGCCGGCCGGCGCTGGAGGTGGTGTTCACCGTGCTGCACGCCGGCGGCAAGTTCGGCGGCGGGGGCTACAAGGTGTCCGGCGGCCTTCACGGCGTGGGCGCCAGCGTGGTGAACGCCCTCAGCGAGTGGCTCACCGTGCAGGTACACCGTGACGGCAAGATCCACCAGATGGCCTTCTCCCGGGGTCACATCACCGAGGAGATGCACGTGGTGGGGGAAACCGACCACACCGGCACCACCGTCACCTTCAAGCCCGACCCGGAGATGTTCGACACGCTGGAATACGAGTACGAGACCCTCCACACCCGCATGCGGGAGCAGGCGTTTTTGAACGCCGGGCTGCGGATTTCCATCCGTGACGACCGGCCCGGCCTGCCCCAGAGCGACACCATGTGCTATGAAGGCGGCATCCGGGAGTTCGTCACCTACATCAACCGCAACAAGACCGCCCTCCATGAGGACGTGATCTATATCGCCGGGGCCAAGGACGACGCCACCGCCGAGGTGGCCATGCAGTATAACGACGGCTACACCGAGACCCTGGTCTCCTTTGCCAACGACATCCACACTCCCGGCGGCGGCATGCACGAAACCGGCTTCAAGACGGCGCTGACGAGAGTGCTGAACGCCTACGGCCTGAAATATGGCATGCTGAAAGACAGCGACGAGAAGGTGTCCGGCGAGGACTGCCGGGAGGGCATCACCGCCGTCATCTCCGTGAAGCTGACGGAGGCCCAGTTTGAGGGCCAGACCAAGGATAAGCTGGGCAACGCCTACATCCGCACGCTGGTGGACCAGCTGGTGTCCGACCAGCTGATGGTGTATCTGGAGGAGCATCCCGCCATCGCCCGCACCATTCTGGACAAGGCCCTCACCGCCAACCGGGCCCGGGAGGCCGCCCGGAAGGCCCGGGAGTCCATCCGCCGGAAAACGGCCCTGGGCGGCGCGGCCATGCCCGACAAGCTGCGGGACTGCAACGAGAATAACCCGGAGCTGACGGAAATCTACATCGTGGAGGGCGACTCCGCAGGCGGCTCCGCCACCCAGGGGCGGGACAGCCGGTTCCAGGCCATTCTGCCCCTGTGGGGCAAGATGCTGAACGTGGAGAAGGCGCGGACCGACAAGGTGTACGGCAACGACAAGCTGCAGCCCGTCATCACGGCCCTTGGCGCCGGCATCGGGGACGAGTTTGACCTGAACCGTCTGCGGTATCACAAGGTCATCATCATGGCCGATGCCGATGTGGACGGCAGCCATATCCGCACGCTGCTGCTGACCTTCTTCTTCCGCTTCATGCGGCCCCTCATCGAGGAGGGGTACGTCTACTCCGCCGTGCCGCCGCTGTATAAATTGACCCGTGGCAAGCAGCAGCGGGTGGCCTTCTCCGACGAGGAGCGGGACCGTGTGTCCGCCGAAATGCGGGGCGACAACCCCGACGCCAAGGTGGACATCAGCCGCTTCAAGGGCCTGGGCGAGATGAACCCCCACGAGCTGTGGGAGACCACCATGGACCCCACCACCCGCACCCTGCGCCGCATCACCATGGACGACGCCCTCCGGGCCGACGCCATCTTCACCGTCTTAATGGGCGAAAAGGTGGAGCCGCGGAAGGAATGGATCGAGAAAAACGCCCAGTACGCGGTGAATTTGGATTATTGATAACCCATGTGTTTTGCGGCGGAGGAACAGCGCGCCAAACACATCCGTAGGGGCGATTCACGAGTCGCCCGAACCCAGGTGGCAAATACCGCCATGGCCGGATGAATGGCACACGGCGGCAATTCTCACCGTAGGGGCCGACGACCCGGCGGCCCGTACCCAGGTGACGATTCTCACCAAGGGCGGATAGATGGTGAACGGCAACGATACCCACCCGCAACCAACAATACGTTTTATCAAACCCGCCGCCGGGAAAGCGGCGCGCCGGGTCGTCGCGCCCTACGGAGGAAAACGATGCCGTTATGGTTACATCGTAGGGGCGATTCACGAATCGCCCGCGCCGGGTGACAATGACCGCCAGGGCGGGATGAATGGCACACAGCGGCAATTCCCACCGTAGGGGCCGACGACCCCGGCGGCCCGTACCCCGGTGACGATGATCGACAAGGGCGGATAGATGGTGAACGGCATCGACCCCCACCGGGAACCAACGATACCTTTTATATAACCGCCGCCGTGCAACGGCGCGCCGGGTCGTCGCGCCCTACGAAGGAAATGATGACCCCCAGCATCTAACGACACCATTTCTATTAACCGCCGCCGTGCAGGCGGGCCGCCGAGGGCGTCGGCCCCTACAAAAAACACCGAAACCTGCGTTTGCATCGTAATGCTTTGGCTGACCGCATGAATTGTACCCAACTCTTCCAAGGAGTGTAACAGATTATGTCCAAAAAACCCCAATACGATCCCGAGGAGATCCGCTATCCCGACCAGCACATTGTCAATTCCCCGCTGGTGCCGGAGATGGAGCGGTCCTACATTGAATACGCCATGTCCGTCATCGTGGGCCGGGCTTTGCCCGACGTGCGGGACGGCCTGAAACCGGTGCACCGCCGCATTCTCTACACCATGTACGAGGGCGGCCTCACCTCCGACAAGCCTTTTAAGAAGTCCGCCACCTGCGTGGGCGACGTGCTGGGCCACTACCACCCCCACGGCGACGCCTCCGTGTACGACGCCATGGTGCGTCTGGCCCAGGACTTCTCCATGCGCTACGTGCTGGTGGACGGCCACGGCAACTTCGGCTCCGTGGATGGCGACCCCCCGGCTGCCTACCGTTACACCGAGGCCCG
>CAMKGX010000012.1 GCA_946412355.1 uncultured Clostridia bacterium | reverse complement strand
GGCAACAAAAAGGAAGATGATCTGCATTTTCATGTGCAGGTCATCTTCCTTTTTTGTCAGATCGCGACGTCCAGTTCCCGCAGTTTCGCACGCAGCTCCTCCACGTCGCCGTGGAAGGCCTCCCGTCTGAGCAGGTCTCTGTCCTCTCCGAAGATCCCGGCACGGTCCAGAAACATCTCCGGATCGAAGCGGTTCAGGACCTGCCCCATGTCAAATACGATGTTTCGAATCACACGACGCTCTCCGGCGCCTCTCAGAATTCCAGGCTGCCCAGTGCGATGCACTTGCCGCCCTTGCGGTCGAAGAGCATGACCTTGTCGCCCGAGATGTTGAAGCGGATCTTCTCGCCGATCTTGAAGAGCGTGCTGCCGAAGACCACGCCGGTCAGCAGGAAATCGCCCACGCGCACCTTGATCGTGGATTCCATGCCGGTAGGCATGGCGCCGTAGATCTCGCCCTCGATGGCGCCGTTGGGCGCGATCTCGATGAACTCGGGCCGGACGCCCAGCACGAAGTCCTCGTTGGTCAGCACCGGCGCCTCCTGCAGAGCCTCGTCCTCCTCGTACACCTTGGCGATGTGGTACTTGAAGGTCTCGTCCTTGTTGCCCTTTTCCACATAGCCCTTCTGTTTGGCCGCCTCACGCAGCGCGGCGGCGTCAGCATCGACGGCGGCGTCGCGGTCGGTAAACCATTTGCCCAGCTCCAGTGGCTCGGCGCTGCGGAACTTCGCCTGCAGGCCGCCCAGCGCGGTCAGCGAGATGGCGCCGTCGGCGCCCTGGCTGCCCTTGGCCTCGATGAAGTTGATGGAGGGATTGCCCACAAAGTCTGCCACGAACAGGTTGTTCGGCCGGCCGTAGACCTTCAGCGGGGCATCATACTGCTGCAGCACGCCGTTGTTGATCAGACAGATCTGGGTGGCCAGGGTCATGGCCTCCATCTGGTCGTGGGTGACGTAGACGAAGGTGGAACCGGTCTCCACGTGCAGACGCTGCAGCTCATAGCGCATCTCCAGACGCAGCTTGGCGTCCAGGTTGCTCAAGGGCTCGTCCATGAAGAGCACCGAGGGCTCCGGCGCCAGAGTGCGGGCGATGGCCACGCGCTGCTGCTGACCGCCGGAGAGCTCCGCCGGGTAGCGGTCCATGAACATGCTGATCTTGACGATGCGGCTGACGCGGCGCACGGAGAGGTCGATCTCCTCCTTGGTCAGCTTGCGCACCTCTTCGACGACCTTGCCGTCCTTGACGTACTCGTAGTTTTCATTCAGACCGTTGGCCGCGACGGCGTCCGCCGCCTTTTTGCCCAGCGCCGCGGCCTCGGCCGAAACGTCCCTGCCCTCCTCAATGTGGTAGGCAAAGAGCTTTTTGGCCGTGAACTGGGAGATCGTGTACTCGTCGATCAGCTTGATGATGGCCTTTTTCTCGTCCAACTTGCCCTTCTTGTCGCGGCACTCTTCGACGATGCGCTTGACTTCGGCGGGGTTCTGCAGGATCTCCGCCAGGCGGGCGTTGTTTTTGGCCTCGAAGTTGACCTTGGGCATGGATTCCTTGATGTTGGACAGACCAAAAGCGATGTTTTCATACACGGTCATGTTCGGCCACAGGGCGTAGTTCTGGAACAGGAAGCCCACCTTGCGCTTATTGGCGGGGATATTGATGCCCAGCGCGCTGTCGTAAACGACGCGGTCGCCGATGGTGATGCGGCCGCTGGTCGGCGTCTCTAATCCGGCGATCATACGCAGCGTCGTGGTCTTGCCGCAGCCGGAGGGGCCGAGCAGCGTGACAAAGGCATTGTCGTCGATGAGCAGGTTCAGATCATCGACCGCGTAAAAGTTTTTCCACCGTTTGGTGATATGCTCCAATTTGATTTCCGGCATTTTCGTTATCCTCCTATTCCCTTATCGAGGCTCGCACCCGTAACTTTGTTGACAATCGTGTTGAAGACGAGGATCGTGATGATCAGCAGCAGGTTGATGCCGCTGGAGAAGGCGTACAGACCCATTTCGTCAAAGTAGTCCAGCATCGTCGAGAGGATGCGACTCTGTCCGCACAGCAGCATGAACAGGCTCAACTCACGCAGACAGGTCATGAAGGGCAGCAGATAGCCGCTGATGATCGACGATTTCTGGATCGGAATGATGATGCGGGTCATGCGCTTGATCCAGGGGATGTCCTGGATGATCGCCGCCTCCTCGATCTCGCCGGAAAGCTGCAGCATGGAGTTCAGCGACGAGCGGCTGGCAAAGGGGATGTACTTGATCGTACCGGCGACGATCAGACCCGTGTAGGTGTTGTACAGTCTGACCGACTCGCTGGAGAAGAGCACGAACAGCGCCGCGCCCACGGCGATGGACGGCATCAGATAGGGCAGGAAGGCCACGGAGTTGACATAGTTGGCCCATTTGCTGCGGCGCTGCTTGGCCACGGCGTAGCCGACCAGGGTGCCGATGGTGCCGGCGACGAGGGCGCAGCAGACGCTGACCCACAGCGTGCCGCCGAAGGCCTTCCAGATCTCGGCGTTGTAGAGGATGCCCTTCTGGCCGTACATGCCCTGCTCGGTGACGTTTTCTCTCGTCAGCCACCACTTGGTCGTCAGATTGTTGGCGTTGCCGGTGTAGAGGAAGGAATAGTCGCCCGGGTTGGGCAGGAAGGTCTCAAAGGCAAAGGAGATGATCGGGAAAATGCTGGTGAAGAAGGTCAGGATGACCAGGATGATCGCCAGGACATACTTGGCCGCGCCAAGGTTGATCTTGGAGATCTGGCCGGATTTGCCCGTGACCGTGGTGTAGCTCTTGCGGCTGGTCAGCGACAGCTGGTTGAGCAGCATGATCGCGATGCCGAAGACCATCATGATGATGGCCAGGATGCTCGCCTCGCCGGTGTACTTCGAGTTCATCGAGACGTACTTCGTCGAAAGCGTGGTCAGCTGCATGTAGTGCGGCACGGGGTAGGAGCCCATGGCGCTGCCGAAGACCAGCAGGATCGTCGAGAGGATGGCGGGCTTGACCATCGGCAGGGTGATGCGGAACATGATGCGGTGCTTGGGCGTGTCGAGGATCGTCGCCGCCTCTTCCAGGTTCGCGTCCATGTTCCGGAAGATGCCGCCGATCAGGATATAGGCGAAGGGCGCATAGTGCAGACCCAGGACCATCAGGCTGGGGAACAGGCCCTGGCAGAACCACTTTGGCATATAGATATGGAACAGCGACGCCAACAATCCGTCGGACGTGCCGGTAATTTTCGTGGAGTAAAACAGGTTTTGCCACACGACGGCCAGCGTCCACTGCGGCATGATGTAGGGGAAGATGAAAATGGAGCTTAAGTACTGTCTCCAGGCCAGGTTGGTGCGGGTGATGAGAAAGGCAAAGATGCCGCCGTAGAGGATGGACACCACGCAGGTGCCCACCGAGAGCAGCACGGTGTTCCACAGCGGTTTCCACAGGTTGGCCGTGGCCAGCTTGCTGGTGAAGAGGTCGATATAGTTGACAACCGTCCAGCCGGTGGCCTGCTGGGTCAGATGGGCGTCGATCGTGCCGGCGTGGATCTTGAAGGTATCCTCCACGATGGCGACGATGGGCGCGACGGTGGTGACCGTCAGCACGATGCCGAGCAGCAGCAGGATCACGTTATAGGGCTTGGAAAAGAAGGTCTTGACCTTATTCCATGCGATCGTGGCTGGACTTGCCACAAGGGTCGCGGAACTGTTCATAGGATGTCTCCTTCCTGTAAAACAAAGCGCCTCCGAATGCGCGGAACGCACCCGGAGGCGCTCGCCTGCTTTATGCAGGTACAGCAGTCAGCTTATAAGGAATCAGCCGGCACTGTACTTGTCGAGCATCTCGATCCAGCTGCCGACAGTGAACGCGGCGTTAGCGCAGTAGGCGGGATCCTCGACGACCAGCTTGCCGGTGGTGGTCCACCAGTCATAGCCGCGGTCGTTCTTGTTCGGGAACTTCAGTTCGCCGTCCACAACGCCGCCCTGAGAGTGGCCGTACTTCTCCTCGGTGCCGGCCGCGACGGTCGGGTTGGAGGAGTAGCCGCCCATATCCTTGCCCCAGGCGGAGAAGCCGTCGACGGTGCAGGTGATGTAGCTGATGAACGCGCAGGCGGTCCAGGGCAGCGGGCTGTTGTCGGGAACGAACATATAGTGGCAGTAGCCGTAGCCGCCGATTCCCTCATAGCCGTCCTCGTAAGCCGCGACCTTGACGTTGTTCACGGAAGTGGAGTCGGTCTCCTCGATGGAGCGGAGCTTGGAGTAAACCAGCAGACCGAACTGGTCGGTGGCGGATTTGTCGGTCAGGTTCTTGCAGATGGGGCCGTCGTCGGTGACAGCGTTGTAGCTGCCGACCCACAGCTTGATCCACGCCAGCGCGTAGGCGCCGTTTTCGTCAAGGCCCAGGTCCTCGGCGTCGCCCTTGAGCTCGTTGATGGTGGGCTGGAAGTAGGCCTGCTCCTCGGCGGGCAGCTTGTCAAAGGCTTCCTTCAGCCAGCCGGCGTACTGGGGCGCGGTCAGCATGTAGAGGAAGTTCTTGCCGACGATCTCGGAGTCGATGTCCATGAACTGGCCATGCTCGCCCTCGGCGACGTAATCCCAAACGTTGTCGAACACCTTGTCGCCGGTGCAGTTGAACATGAAGACCTTGTTCAGGGTCTGCAGGGGCAGATAGCCTTCATAGGTGGCGGCGTCAACGCCGTTGGCCTCGGCCCACTCCTTCGGGATGAAGGTGTCGAGGATGCCGGTCTGGACCATCTTGCTCTCGATCTGGTTGCCGTCCTGGATCAGGGTCACGGCGAAGGTGCCGGTGGCCTTGGTGGAGTTGGCGGTCAGCTGATCGAAGATCTTGTTGTTCTTCGGCTGCTGCCAGTCAAACTCCAGCGTGTAGCTGGGGTCGATGGTCTGCAGATACTCGATGAACAGAGGCAGCGCGCTCTTGCCGCGGCTGGAGTTGCCCACGCCGTAGAGCATCTGGCCGTTGGACTCTTCGATCGCCTTCTTGGCGAGCTCTTCCATGGTCATGCCTTCGGCTTCCTTGATGATCTTCTGCACCTCGGTGAGGTTCTCCTCCACCGGGGCGGGCTCGGCGTCGGATTCGCCGGCCGGAGCCGGAGCAGCCTGCTGGCCGCAGGCGGCGAGCGCAAAGATCATGGCGAAAGCCAGAAGAAGTGCCAATGCTTTCTTCATTTTTCTTTACCTCCAATACAATTGTTTAAGCTTCCGTAAACCCTACGGATCTTAACACGTAAATAGTACTCCTATTTGGCAGTAATGTCAAACGCTACGCCATATCAGCGCGCTGATTTGTAGTTGTTAACAAAAAAATGTTAAAACTTTGTAAACTCTGCCTATTGATTTTTGAAGAATATTATTATTTTTTAGCCTCGGCCGGACGGAAGCGTCTGTGCGGACCCGTGGGCGGCTTCCGCATCCCGCTTTGTAGGGGCCGACGTCCTCGGCAACACCCATAAGAGAGTTTTGAAGCAAAAATGACTTGGTGGCTGTCTGACGGGATGGGAAGAGTCACGGCAGAGAGGGAAAACAAATGACCTTCTGCCAAAATGTTTCAAAACATATTATGGGAGGTATGATCCATGAAAGCACGGTCCTTTTTCGAACAGAACGGCGGAACCTATACGCAGGTCGGCGAAGTCTTAATTCCGACTCTTACGGTTGAGAAAACCAAGCCTAATCTGAAAAAGCTCGGCTTCGATCAGAAGAACAAGAAGTATATTCTTCACTCCTGCCATCCCGACACGGAAATGTATCCTGACATTATCGTGGATGAGCTTCAAATGCAAGGGATCGTGAAGGGCTCTTATCCCTCTGGATGAACTGATGAAACAGGAAACGGCATGACCCGTAAGTCATGCCGTCCCTGCAAAACACTATAAAACTGTTTTACGAACCCCGCCCATTGGGGGAGATTTTTATTTTAGTCTAAGGCGTCGTGGCTGTCGAACACGTCGGAGATGGTGCCGTAGGGGTCGGGGCGGGGCAAGTCGGGCTGGGGCTGGCTGCCGGGGGCGGTGCCCTTCATCTGCATCTCCTGCCACTGCTCACGGGTGATGAGCATCTGGCGGGGCTTGCTGCCCTCGAAGGGGCCCACGATGCCCCGCTCCTCCATCTGGTCCACCAGCCGGGCGGCCCGGGAGTAGCCCAGCTTCAAGCGGCGCTGCAGCATGGACACGCTGGCCTGGCCCGTCTCCAAAATGACCTCCACGGCGGCGGCAAGGAGCTCGTCCTCCTCCCCGCCGGCCTCGGCGGGGGCGGCGGAGGCGGCACCGCCGCTTCCCTTGTCGTCCTTTTTCAGGGCCTCCTCGATCTTGTCCATAACGGTCTGGTCGTAGTGTACCTCGCCGGCATTCTTGACGAAGGCCACCACCCGCTCAATCTCCTCCGGGGAGATGAAGCAGCCCTGGACGCGGGTGGGCTTGCTGTCGCCCAGGGGGAAGTACAGCATATCGCCCTTGCCCACCAGCTTTTCGGCGCCGGTGGTGTCCAGAATGATGCGGCTTTCCAGGGAGGACGCCACCGCAAAGGCGATGCGGCTGGGGATATTGGCCTTCATCAGGCCGGTAATCACGTCGGCGCTGGGACGCTGGGTGGCGATGACCAGGTGCATCCCGGCGGCGCGGCCCATCTGGGCCACGCGGCAGATGGACTCCTCCACCTCCTTGGCGGCCACCAGCATCAGATCCGCCAGCTCGTCGATGACCACCACCACGGTGGGCATCTTTTTCAGCCCCTCCGCCTCGCCGGCGGGGGAGGCGGCCAGGGCGTTGAAGCCCGCCAGATCCTTGACGCCGTGCTCGGAGAAGATTTTATACCGCTTCATCATCTCGAACACCGCCCATTGCAGGGCCCCGGCGGCCTTCTTGGGGTCGGTGACCACAGGGATCAGCAGATGGGGGATGCCGTTATAGGGGGCCAGCTCCACCATTTTGGGGTCCACCATGATGAAGCGCACCTCGTCGGGGGTGGATTTATACAACAGGCTGACGATCAGCGAGTTGGTGCAGACGGACTTACCGGAGCCGGTGGTACCGGCAATGAGCACGTGGGGCAGCTTGGCGATGTTACCCACGATGCAGCTTCCGCCGATGTCCTTGCCCACGGCGAAGGCCACGGGGCTGGGATGCTCGGCAAAGGCCCGGGAGGCCACCACGTCACGGATGCGGACGGCGGTGACGGCCTTGTTGGGCACCTCGATGCCCACGGCGCTGATTTTATTGGGCACCGGCGCGATGCGCACGCCGCTGGCGCCCAGGGCCAGGGCGATGTCGTCGGCCAGGTTGGTGATCTTGCTCAGCTTCACGCCCTGATCCAGGGTGAACTCGTAGCGGGTGACGCTGGGGCCGTGGACCACCTCGCCGGGCTGGGCGTCCACGCCGAAGGAGTTGAGGGTGGCGGCCAGGCGGGCGGCGTTGCTGCGCAGCTCGGCGCCCACCTCGGTGTAGTTGTCGGAGTGGTTCTCGTCCAGCAGGGTGATGGGGGGATACTGATAGGCCCCCTCGGCCTCGCTGAGCTCCTTTTCGATGGCCTCCGTCACCTCCTCGGTGGCGGCGTCCACCTCGTCGGGGGAAATCTGCTTGCGCCGCTTCGTCGGCTTGTCCTCCTTGGCGGGGGCAGGGGGCGCGGCCTCGGCGACAGGGGCGGCGGGCTCCTCGGGGACGGTCTCCCCCTGCAGCACCTCGGCAGGGGTGCGGACGGAGGCGTCACGCTTGCGGAAGAAGGGCTTGGGCGCGGCGTCCTCCATCACAGGCACGGCGGAGGGCTCATTCTCCAGGGGGATGTCGATGGGGAACAGGGCCTTTTTGGCGGTTTTAGGCTCACGGCGGGCGGGGCGGGCTGGCGCCGGATCGGGCTCCTCCTCGTCCTCCTCGTCGTCATAGGCGTAGGTCATGTGCTCCTTCAGCTTGCGGGCGGCCTCGGCGGGCTTGATCTCCAGCGCCAGGAACAGCGCCGCCACCAGCAGCGCCAAAAACACGATGGCAGACACCACACGGCTCAGCAGGGCAGTGCAGCCCCCGGCCACGGCGCCGGCGATAACGCCGCCGCTTTGCAGCAGTTGGCCCGACTGCCACAGGGGCTTCATGTCCGCCAGGCGGAAGCTGTAGCTCTCCACACACAAAAACAGGTGCAGCAGCATGCCCAGCAGCACCGGCAGCAGCAGCGTGCAGGTGACCCGCGCCGCCACGGGCTTTTCCTTATTCCCCAGCAGCACCGCGCCCGCCCAGGCAAAGGCGGGGGCGAACAGCCAGTAGCCATAGCCGAACAGGCCCTTGAGACCCAGGGCCAGCAGCCGCAGCAGCAGGGCGTCCACGCCGAAATAGGTGACGAGGACGCACAGGGCCAGCAGCAGGCACACACCGCCGCCTACGGCCCGGGCCACGGGGTGGTACACCGGCTGGGGGGGTGGGGGCGGCGCCGTGCGCTTACGGGGTGCCGTGGAGGACGCCGTCTTTTTCGTTGTGGATTTCTTTTGTGTCGTTGCCATAATTACCTCTTATCGAAACAGGTTCAAAAGCAGTATCAGCAAGCCCACGGCCCAGCAGTAGTAGGCAAAGCCGCCGAAGCGGCCCTTTTGGGCGATGAGCTTCAGCAAACGGATGCAGGCGTAGCCCACCACGGCGGAGGCCACCACGCCCGCCAGATATACCGGCACGGCGGCCCAGTCCACCCCGGCTTCCAGGGCGTCCTTCAGGCTCAAAATGTTGGCCCCCAGCACCGCCGGGATGCTGAGCAGGAAGGAAAACCGGACGGCGAAGCTGCGCTCGAAGCCCAGGAAGCAGCCGGCGGAGATGGTCATGCCGCTGCGGGAGACGCCGGGCATGGTGGCCAGGGCCTGGCCCACGCCCACCAGCAGGGCGTCCAGCAGCGTGGCGCTGCGCTCCGTCTTGTGGCCCCGGTGCACCAGGTCGCAGGCGAACAGCAAAAAGCCGGTGACCACCAGGGCCATGCCGATGAACACCATGCTGTCCCCCAGGGCCTGCACCTTCTTATGGATGGGCAGGATGGCGAACAGGGGCAGCGTGCCCACGATGATCAGCAAAATCATCCGCCGGGCGGGAGGCACGGGGGTGGGGGTGGTGCCGTGGACGACGTCGCCCACACCGCGGAAAAACTCCTGCACAATCTCCACCACGTCGCCCCAGTAGGCCACCAGCACTGCCAGCAGGGTGCCCAGGTGCAGCAGCACGTCGAAGAAGGCAGGCACCTCCGTGTTGACGCCCAGCAGGTGCTGGGCCAGGGCCAGGTGGCCGGAGCTGGATATGGGCAGAAACTCCGCCAGGCCCTGGATGATGCCCAGCAGCAGCGAGGTAAACAGATTCATACTTTATCCTCCCTTTCCCGGCGGCGCTGCGCCGCACATAAGTCTCCATATTATCCAGAGTATACCATACTCCCGGAGAAAATGCCAACTATTATTTTGGTGTTATGGAAACCTGGGACAGATTGGGCAGAAAACACGCCGCCCCTCTGCCGAAGGGCGGCGATGCCGTATACTGTTATTCTCCCATGGCCGCCAGGGCGGCATGGGCGGCGGACTGCTCCGCCTCCTTTTTGCTGTGGCCGGTGCCCCGGCCGATGGGAGCGCCGTTGAGCAGCACCTCCATGGTGAACTCCTTGGCGTGGTCGGGGCCGGAGGCGTCCACCAGCTCGTAGGTCAGCTTCTGGTTGGGGGTGCGCTGCACGATCTCCTGCAGCACGGTCTTGCTGTCCCGGCGGGCCACCACGGCCTGGTGCTCCACGTCACGGTCCAGCAGCACCCGGTGGATGAGGGCGGAGGCGCTGTCCATGCCGCCGTCCAGGTACACCGCCGCCAGCACGGACTCCACCGCGTCGGCCAGGATACTGGGGCGCTCACGGCCGCCGCCGGCCTCCTCGCCCTTGCCCAGCATGAGATACCGGCCCAGGTCCAAATCCAGGGCCACCCGGTGCAGGCTCTCCTCGCACACCAGGGCCGCCCGGATGCGGGTCAGCTCCCCCTCGGGCAGGTCGGCATGGCGGCGAAACAGAAAGTCGGCGCTGACCAGGCCCAGCACGGCGTCGCCCAAAAACTCCAGCCGCTCGTTGCTGCTGACGCCTGAGGCGCGGTGCTCGTTGGCATAAGAGCTGTGATACATGGCCCGCTGCAGCAGGTCGATGTTGTGAAAATGATAGCCTAATTTTTCTTCCAGTGCAGAAAGCTCTCGCATAATGTTTCCTCTCCACGGCTGAAAAAAGGAACCACACGATAAGCCGTGTGGTACCTTTTTTCAACTGTAAAATCAGTCCAGCTTGCTCGCCAGGTAGTTGACGCAGTCGCCCACGGTGCGCAGGCCCTGCAGCTCCTCCTCGCGGATCTCGCCGATTTCAAATTCCTCTTCCATCGCCATCACCAGCTCCACCAGGTCCACACTGTCGGCACCCAGATCGTCCACGAAAGAGCTGTCCATGCGGATCTCGTCCTCGTCAATGGCAAACTGCTCAGCGATAAGCTGACGCATCGTATCGAAGATTTCCTCCTTGGTCATGAGGTATCTCCTCCTTTCACCCTGTTTACTTCCGAAATAATACGGCATTACGCCATGGCTGTCAATACCTTTTGGGGAAATTTATTCCTCCGCCGCGGCGCCTACGCGCATCAGCTCCACGTTGGCCTCGATGTCGGCGATGAGACCGCTGCGGGCAAAGGCCGCCGCCTGGCCCACCGCGTTCTCGACGGCCTCGGCGTTGGAGGCGCCGTGGGCCTTGATGACGGGCTTCGATATGCCGATGAAGGCGGTGCCCCCCACCTTGTTGGGGTCCAGCCTGGCTTTGAAGTCGTTGAGGCCAGGCAGCACCAGGGCCGCCGCCAGCTTGGTGAGCAGGTTTTTCTTGAAGATATTTTTCAGGGCCGTGCCAGCGAAGCTGCCCACGCCCTCCATGGTTTTCAGCAGCACGTTGCCGGAGAAGCCGTCGCAGACGATGACGTCGCAGCCGCCCTTGATGGCCTCCTTGGCCTCAATGTTGCCGATGAAGCGGAGATGGCCGTCGGCGTCGGCTTTTTTCAGCAGGGCCAGGGTCTCCTTTTGCAGCGCGGTGCCCTTGCTGTCCTCGCTGCCGATGTTCAGCAGGCCCACCCGGGGCTCCGCCACGCCCAGCACCCGCTTGGCGTAAAAGTTGCCCAGATAGGCAAACTGCAGCAGGTACTCGGGGGTACACTCGGCGTTGGCGCCGCAGTCGATGAGCACGGCGCTGCCCGTGGTGGTGGGGATGACGGGGGCCATGGCGGCCCGGCGGATGCCCCGGATGCGCTTGGTAATCAGCGTGGCGCCGGTGAGCAGGGCGCCGGTGGACCCGGCGCTGACCAGGGCGTCACCCTCCCCCTCCCGGAGCATGGTAAGGCCCACGCCCATGGAGGTGTCCTTCTTGCGGCGGAACACGGTGCTGGGGTCGTCGCACATGTCCACCGTCTCCGTGGTGGGGACGATGGTGACATTGGTGGGCAGGGCGTCATATCCGCAGGCGCGGGCGGCATCCCGGATGGCGTCTTCATCACCGGTGAGAACGATATCCACGCCGAAGCGCTTTTGGGCGCTTAAGGCGCCTTTGACGATTTCCAGGGGGGCGTTGTCGCCGCCCATGGCGTCTATGATGATCTTCATGGGGTCACTTTCTTTCTCTCAAGTGTGGGCGGTCACATCCCCCAGGACGGCGTCGCGCATCTGGTCGATGACGGCCAGGGAGCGGGCGGAAATCTCCGCGTTCTTGTTGCGCTTGCCCTTGACCCGGTGGTCCAGCGGGGGGATGATGCCGAAATTGATGTTCATGGGCTGGAAGGCGGTCACCGTCTCATTGCTGACGTACAGGCCCAGGGCGCCGATGGCGGTGGTCTGGGGGAAGTCGATGGGGGCCTCGCCCAGCAGGCGGCGGGCTGTCTCCACGCCCACCAGGAAGCCGCTGGCGCAGGACTCCACATACCCCTCCACGCCGGTCATCTGGCCGGCAAAGGCGATGCGGGGGTCGGCTTTCAGCCGGTAGTAGCGGTCCAGCAAGCGGGGGGAGTCCAGATAGGTGTTGCGGTGCATGACGCCGTAGCGCAGGAACTGGGCGTCGTGGAGGGCGGGAATCATGGTGAACACCCGGCGCTGCTCCGGCCATTTCAGATGGGTCTGGAAGCCCACCAGATTGTAGATGGAGCCGTCGGCGTTGTCCTTGCGCAGCTGCACCACGGCGTAGGGGTCCCGGCCGGTCTTGGGGTCGGGCAGGCCCTTGGGCTTCAGGGGGCCGAAGCGGAGGGTGTCCTCGCCCCGGCGGGCCATGACCTCCACCGGCATGCAGCCCTCGAACACGCCGCCGTCATCAAAGCCGTGGACCTCCGCCTCCTGGGCGGTGGTGAGGGCCTGCCAAAAGGCGGTGTACTGCTCTTTATCCATGGGGCAGTTGATGTAGTCGGGGGTGCCCCGGTCGTAGCGGGAGGCGAAATAGGCGCTGGACATATCCACGCTGTCGAAGGCCACCAGGGGGGCGGCGGCATCGTAGAAATGGAGGCCGTCGGCCTGGCCGGTGAGGGCGGCGATCTGTTCCGCCAGGGCGTCGGAAGTCAGGGGGCCGGAGGCGATGACCACCTCTCCCTCCGGAATCTCCGTCACCTCCCCCTCCTCCACGGTAATGTTGGGGTGGGAGCGGATGGCCTCGGTGACCATCCGGGCAAAGCCGTGGCGATCCACCGCCAGGGCACCGCCGGCGGGGACCCGGGTGGCGTCGGCGCAGCGGAGAATGAGGCTGCCTAAACGGCGCAGCTCCTCCTTCAAAAGGCCCACCGCGTTCTCCAGCTGGTCCGAGCGCAGGGAGTTGGAGCAGCACAGCTCTGCAAAATAGGGGGTGACGTGGGCGGGGGTGGCCTTCTGGGGCTTCATCTCCCGCAGATGGACGTGGATGCCCCGCTGGGCCAGCTGCCAGGCACATTCGCTGCCGGCCAGGCCCGCGCCGATGACGGTTACTTCAATCATGGTTTAATCCTTCTTGGCGGTGGTTTTTGCGGTGGTTTTCCTGGCGGCGGGCTTTTTCGCCGCGGTCTTTTTGGCAGTTGTCTTTTTGGCTGCCGTCTTCTTTGCCGTTGTCTTTTTGGCGGTGGGCTTTTTGGCGGTGGGCTTTTTGGCAGCCGCCTTTTTCACCGCCTTTTCCTCGGCAGGGGCCTCCCCCTCGGCGGCGGCGCGGCGGTGGTAGCCCCGCTTCTCCTCGGGCAGGAAGTTATCGCAGGCGGGGTTGATGCAGAAGGGGCGGTTGAAGCCCCGGCCCGCCTTTTTGAACATGGTGTTGCCGCAGTGGGGGCAGTCGTCCTTCACGGGCACGTCCCAGGTCATAAAGTCGCAGGTGCGCTCGGTGTTCTTACTGCCGGTAAACTCGCAGCAGTAGTAGGTGTACTGCTTGCCGGAGGTCTTGGAGGTACCGGTGCGCTTCATCAGCCGTCCGCCGCACTTGGGGCAGCGGCCGGGCATCTGGACCACCAGGGGCATGGTGAAGGTGCAGTCGGGGTAGCCGGGGCAGGCCAGGAAGGGGCCGAAGCGGCCCTCCCGCTCCACCAGGTTCCGTCCGCAGACGGGGCAGGTCTCCTCGCTGACGGTGTCGGGAATCTTCACGTACTCGCTGTCCTGGGCGTGGGTCAGGTTGTCGGCAAAGGGGCCGTAGAAGTCATGGAGCACCGTTTTCCAGGCGGCCTTGCCCTCCTCCACATCGTCCAGCCGCTTCTCCATGTCGGCGGTGAAGCCGGTGTCGGCGATGTCGGCAAAAAACTGCTTCATCCACTGGGTGACGGCGTGGCCCAGGTTGGTCTCCACCAGGTACTTGCCGTCCTTTTTCACGTAGTTGCGGTCCAGAATGGTGGACACGGTGGGGGCGTAGGTGGAGGGGCGGCCGATGCCCTGCTCCTCCATGGCCCGGATGAGGGTGGCCTCGGTGTAGTGGGCGGGGGGCTGGGTGAAGTGCTGGGCCCGGTCGAAGCCCCGGAGGGACACGGTGTCGCCCTGGTGCAGGTCGGGCAGGGCGGAGTCCTTCTCCTCCTTGTCCTCGTCCCGGCCCTCCTCGTAGACGGCGGTATGGCCGGCGAACTTCAATTTGCTGGCGCTGTTGCGGAAGCTGTGGTCACCGGCGGTGATCTCCACGCTGACGCTGTCATAGATGGCGTTGGCCATCTGGCTGGCCAGAAAGCGGCTCCAAATCAGGCGGTAGAGCCGGTACTGCTCCGGCGTCAGGTCGCTCTTGAGCTGCTCGGGGGTCAGCGCCACGTCGCTGGGGCGGATGGCCTCGTGGGCGTCCTGGGCCCCGGCCTTGGCCTTGTACTGGCGGAATTTGTCGGGGCAGTAATCGGCGCCGTAATGGCTGCGGATGAAGGCGGCGGCGTCACGCTGGGCCTCCTGGGAGATCCGCAGGGAGTCGGTACGCATATAGGTGATAAGGCCCACGGTGCCCACGCCGGTGACGTCCACGCCCTCATAGAGCTGCTGGGCGATGGCCATGGTGCGGCGGGGGGTCATGTTCAGCTTGCGGCTGGCCTCCTGCTGCATGGTGGAGGTGGTGAAGGGAGGGGCCGGGGAGCGCTGCTTGTCGCTGCGCTTGACGGAGGTGACGGTAAAGGTCTCCTTTTCCACCTGGGCGATGATGGCCTCCACCGCCGCCTCGGTGGGGATGTCGGCCTTCTTGCCGTTTTTGCCGTAATAGTGGGCCAGGAAGTCGGCCCCCGGGGCGGTGCGCAATTTGGCGTCCAGCGTCCAGTACTCCTGGGGCTGGAAGGCGGCAATCTCCCGGTCACGGTCGTCCACCATCCGGGCGGCCACGGACTGGACGCGGCCTGCGGACAGGCCGCGGCGAATCTTCCGCCACATGATGGGGGAAATCTGATAGCCCACCACCCGGTCCAGAATGCGGCGGGCCTGCTGGGCGTCCACCAGGTTCACGTCGATGGCCCGGGGGTGCTGAATGGATTCGGTGACCACCCGCTGGGTGATTTCGTTGAAGGTGACCCGGTGGGTCTTGCTCTCGTCCAGGTTCAGCAGATGCTGCAAATGCCAGGAGATGGCCTCGCCCTCACGGTCCGGGTCGGTGGCCAGATACACGGCCTGGGCGCTGTCGGCGCTTTGCTTCAGCTCCCGAATCAGCTCCTCCTTGCCCCGGATGGGGCGGTAGTCCGGCTGGAAATCGTGGTCGATGTCCACGCCGATGGTGCTCTTGGGCAGGTCACGCAGGTGGCCCATACAGGCCTTCACCTGATAGTCCGGGCCCAGGTATTTGCCAATGGTCTTGGCCTTGGCGGGGGACTCCACGATGACCAGGTTTTTCTTCTTACTCATATCGGTCAATACTCCTTATTGACGATTTTATTGGTTGTCGGCCCGGAGGTAGCTCTGGGCGCCTTGCTTTATCACATAGCCGTCGATTTCCAGCATGGTCAGTTCCGCCATCACCGCCGTGACGGGCAGGCCCGTGGCCACCGCCACCTCGTCCATAAGCCGGGGCTCGGCGGGGCTGAGGGCGCGCAAAATGGCCTGCTGGGGCGCCGTCAGGCCGGGGTCGGGGGCGTAGGGCCGCTCCTCTGCCGGGACACCTTGGGGGACGGGCTTTCCCTCCGCCGGGGCGGCTTTGCGCCGGGGCAGGGCGGATTTGATTTTATGGGGGAAGCGGTAGCGGTACACCGCCGCCACGTCCTCTGCCGAGGAGGCCAGCAGCGCCCCCTGGCGCAGCAGCTCCAGACAGCCGGCGGAGGCGTCGTTCTCCACCGAGCCGGGGAGGGCGAACACGTCACGGCCCTGCTCGGCGGCGTGGTCCGCCGTAAGAAGTGCCCCGGAATGGCCCGCCGGGGCCTCCACCACCAGCGTGCCCAATGACACGCCGCTGATGATGCGGTTGCGCTCCGGGAAGTGCCAGCGGTCGGGTTTGGTGCCGGGCGGGTAGGCGGACAGCACCGTGCCATGGCGGCACAGCTCGTCATACAGCGCCCGATTCTCCGCCGGGTACACCACGTCCACACCGCTGCCCAACACGGCCACGGCGTAGCCCCCGGCGCGGAGAGCGCCCCACAGGGCGCAGCCGTCGATGCCCTTGGCCATGCCGGACACCACCGTAAGGCCCAGGGCCGCCAGGTCGCCGCCCATGCGCTCCGCCATGCGGACGCCGTAAGGGGAGGCTTGCCGGGTGCCCACCACCGCCACGGCGGCCTCGTCATCCAGCTGCCGCCGCTGCCCCAGGCCGTACAGCACCAGGGGTGGGGCAAAGATGTCCGCCAGGCGGCGGGGATAGCAGGGGTCGTCGAAGGGCAGGACAAAGATATGTTTCTCACGGCAGCGGGCCAACATACCCTCCGCCGCGGAAAGAGGCGTTTTCTTTAGCTTATTGCGCTGGCTGGGCCGCAGCGATGCCGCGGCGGCAATCTCCTCCACGCTGCGGTCGTACACCGCCCGGGGCGTCTGCCATTTCTCCAAAAGTTGCCAGCGCTGGCGGTCGGTGAGGCCGGGCAGGGTGGCCAGCCAGATCCAGTAGCGCACGTCGCTCATCGGTAGCCCTCCCACAGCAGCACGGAGGCGGCCACGGCGGCGTTCAGCGATTCGCAGCGGGGCGACATGGGGATGCGCACCGTGGGGCGGCACAGGGCCAGCACAGCGTCGCTGAGGCCCCGGCCCTCGCTGCCGATGGCCATGATGCAGCGGCGCAAATCCACCTCCCGGGCGTCCACGGTGTCGCTGCGGAGGGCGGCGCCGTACAGGGGCAGGCCGCTTTTCTCCGCCAGGGCGGCCAGCGCCGCCACAGACAGCGTCCACACCGGGCGGCGGAACACGGCGCCCATGGAGGCCCGAACGGTCTTGGGGCTGAAAGGGTCGGCGCAGCCGGGCAGCAGTAGGAGGCCGTCGCCGTCAAAGGCGTCCAGCGTGCGCAGCACGGTGCCCACGTTGCCCGGGTCCTGGACGCCGTCCAGGGCCACATAGCGGCCCGGGGAAAGGGCTTCCGGCGGCGTGAGGGCAGGCAGCTTCACGGTGAAAATCACGCCCTGGGGCGTCTTCATAGGGCTGACGGAGGCCATCACATCCTCCGGGACGGTGGCGCAGCGGGCGCCCTCCACCGTAACACCGGTGGTGCTGACCACCGCGGTGATGGGGGCGTGGAAGGCCAGGGCCTCGGCAAGCAGCTTGGGGCTGTCGCAGAGGAACTCCCCGCTCTGGCGGCGGTAGGCGCCGTCGGCGGCCAGCTTTTTCATGTGCGTCAGCAGGGGGTTGGCCCGGCTGGTGATATTTTCCATAAGCGGTCACTCCCCCATTGTGGATGAATTACAATTCTTTAATATATAGGTATCGTTTCCCTTTGTCAAGGCCGCATTTGGGGCGAAAAGGGCGGGAAAACCCCGGCAGACACATCTGCCGGGGCGAAAAGGGTCACAATGCGTTTGTCAGTCCAGGGGTTTCATGGTGGGGAAATCAGGCTTTATTTTTTGCAAGTCTTTATATCCCTACGCAAGCCTGTTTTCGCGGGGGCTCCTTTTCCTGCGAATTGCATATCTCTACGCAAGTCTCCGCAAGTGGTCGTAAGTCAGTCGTAAGTTGGTCGTAAGCTATTTTGTACCAGTCGGGGCGAGCTTGGAACGGTTGAAGTAGTCCTCAAAATTGATAAGTTCGGCGCGTTTCAACTCATCCGTTGCTTCGGCGTAAATATCCATCGTAGTCTCTGCGTCGGCATGTCCGAGGATTTCTTGCATTGCCTTGATGTTGACGCCAGCCTCGCACATCCGTGTCGTGAATGTGTGGCGCAGGGAGTGGTTCGAGAACTTGGGGAGCAATACCGGTTCGCCCTCACCCTTGTGCTTGTCCAATGCATCATAATTGCAATCGCGGATGATACGCCTCAGCGCCTTGTTAAGCGTTGCATGGTGCTGGACGCCGCCAAAGCGATTGACAAAGATGAAATCAGTGTAGCCGTCCACCGTGGCAGTGCATTTGATCCCGAAATCCTCTTGGTTCTGCTTCTCAATCAAAAACGCTTGCTTGACTATCGGCAGCATAGGAACCGTCCGCTTGCCAGCCTCGGTTTTTGGCGTGTTGATAGCAAAACTCATACCGTCATTATGTCCCTTGTCGTAATAGACAAGTGTATGATTGACATTGATGGTTTCGGCATCTAAATCAATATCACACCACCGCAGCCCTGTGACCTCGCCCACGCGCAGCCCCGTCCAAAGCATCACAATGAAAACAGGATACCATTTATTATACTCGCCGGGGCGTTTCAAAAACGCCTCAAAAAGCTCCTGCTCCTGCACGGTCAGCGCCTTGCGCTTAACGGAATCATTGCAGTGCGCCTTTTTCAGTTCCTTGAGCGCATTGTCAGACGGATTATAACGGATATAGTCATCGTCAACACCCAGCTCAAGAACTTGATGCAACACCGTATGCACACAGTCTATGGTTGAGGCTTTCAGGTGCTGTTCGTCCGCCAAGCGGTTGTAAAACGCCCTAACGTCGCTCCGTTTCAAATCCACAACCTTTGAACGCCCGAAATCCGGCTCAACAAACTGGCGGTACATATACTGGTAGTTTTGAAAGGTATTGTCTTTCAGTCCCCGTTTCAGCTGTACCCACGATTGATAGAGGTCATTGACGGTAATATCTCTGCCTTCTGCGCGAATGCCATCGAGCACATCGCGGAGGACATCAAGTTCTTTTTCCCGCAGTTCGTCAAGCGTTTTGGCATATACTGAATGCCGCTTGCCTCGCCGGTCTCGCCATTTATATTCAAATGTACCGTTTGCCCGCTGGTATTCGCCCTCCTTTAATACGCGCTTTTTGTTGTCTTTGCGTCTCTCTGCCATAAAAGAATATCTCCTTTCTGAGAGAGAGAACACGCTCTATGCGGATTATACCGCGAGCGTGTTCTCCCTGTCAACAATCAG
Source organism: uncultured Clostridia bacterium (assembly GCA_946412355.1). Classification (GTDB taxonomy): domain Bacteria; phylum Bacillota; class Clostridia; order Oscillospirales; family Oscillospiraceae; genus Vescimonas. The sequence continues at coordinate 24,257 of CAMKGX010000012.1, read as the reverse complement.
ATACATTAGTTAAATGGAATAGCTCTGTTCCAGATACCGTTCCAACGCTTTGCGCTTAATCAGACGCTTGCTGCCGTTCCACAAAACATACGGGCAGGCTTCATCACTCGTCATCTCACGGAGCTTGTTAACGCCGATTCCAAAATACGCTGCAGCCTCTTCAAGAGTGAGGTTGACCTTTTCCCACACAGGGACCTTTTCCGCCATGGAGACCACCACCGTTCAGAGGGTACCCTCGTCCAGCCAGAACCCCTGGAATACTGTACCGTCATGGAGCAGGAAGCGTCCCTTCGCCTCTTTCGGAATTCGATCAGCGGCACTGGTGCTGTCAAGGATGATTTGGGAGAGTACGTTGTCCGCCCTGCCGCAAATGCGGCAACTGATATTGTTCCGAATCTGGCCGGATAGGACGTTGGCGTCCGGCCGCTGCGTGGCAAGGATCAAATGAACGCCAAATGCGCGCCCTTGCCGAGCAATCACGCTCAGACGGCTTTCGATCTGTCCAATCTGCTCTTTCCGCTCTTTCGGCATGCCGGTTTTGTCCAGCATCTCGGCGATTTCGTCGCACGCCAGAATGTATCGCGGCAAATGAGCGTTGTTTGCGAGATTATAATCGTCGATATTTGATTGTCCCGATTTAAATAGTAGCGTCTTGCGGCTTTCGATTGCGGCAATATAGTCGTCCAGCAAGGCAAGCACCGTTTTGTCGTCATAGCACAGCCGAAGCTGATCTCGCCAGAATGGGGGAAAATCAACGCCCCCTTTGAAGTCGACAATGGCGACCTCCGCCCCCTTTTGAACCGCTTGCCGAATCATTACCTTCATCAAGATGGTCTTACCGCTGCCGGTGGAACCGCCCAGTAGGATGTGCGGGATGTCCGCCAGATTGACGCTGACCGGGCCGGCGTAACCCTTTCCCAGCATCAAAACAAAGCTCTTGTCAGACAAATACTCATCCTTCCAGGGGAGATAGTCCGGCAGATCGCTTTCGGCGGGCACAGTATACAGGACGACACGCTGGTTTCCCCTCTCATATTTCGCCCGGACAATAATAACGCCGAGTGCCGTCTCCAACTCTGCCCGTCTATCATCCCAAGCCTTGAGGGGGATGCCGTTGGTCTCGAAGGTCCAGACGGTAATGTTTGGATTGTCTTTGTCCGCTCGCTTACACCTCAACGCGGGGGCAATATTTGCGCGATTCGTGAAGCCTATCGACTCCAGCGAGATCGCAACAAGCCTGCGGGTGAGCGGCTTGGTGCGCAGCCATGCTGCTAAGCCACCGCCTGCTAACATGTATGTCACAAATAGATGGTGCATAGCCGAATAAATTACGGGCGGAAGCATCTCAGCCTCCTCCGCCATTGCTGCGGTTGTTTTGCCGGCGTGGGCCGCAAGGAACGCTCCGGCGATGTAAGCTATCAAGACGAGCATACAGGTAACGCGCTCATGGGCAAGGAGCGAGCGCAGTTTTGCGTGCAACATGAATCTGAGTCTGTCACTTGCTTTCATTGCACACCACCCTCTGCGTCTTTTCATCCCTGCGATACTCTTTAATGTCCTGGATGCGCCGGCAAAATGCCCGCCACGTCTCCGGCTTGTCGCGCTGCACCTCCAAATACTGCTGCTCCAACGGGATATTGGACGTAATGTAGACCGTCGTATAGCATGCCACGCGATCGTTATAGCGTGCAGGCAGCATGATCGGGTAGATATCCAGGTAGTTAAGCATGGCGTTGATCGGCACCTGCGAGTGGAATTCCTCAAAAACCAGCACGTCCTGTCCGTGGTAAGCGTCGAACCGCAGGCCGTTGCCGCGCCCGTAGTCCGTGATGCGGCAGATGTCTTCTGCCCTATGCCGCTCGAAGATACCCCGCGTCTTGCCAGTGCCGGTGTCCCCGTAGAAATAATGCACCTGAACATCCCGGTTTACTGCCTTAAACCGCTCCGCCATGAGCGTTTCCCGGAGTGCATCGATATCGCGCCCCTTAAAGGCAAAGGCAGGGTTATTGCGAATAATCTCCGGCGTGGTAAACCCGTCCGTCACATCCTGCAACAGCTGGAACATCTTAGGGGCCTTCTCCTGGGCCTCGCTCGGCAGCTCGCCGAACTCGACAAACGTTCCGGGAACCGAGGTTTCCGCCTTCGCGGTCTCGGCCCACTTGCCCTCCTTGCAGATATAATCGCGGTTCTCCTGCGAGGTGCCGTGTGCCGCCTCGATGTGGGCGGTTGGAAAGCGCCGCTTGACGGTGCTGAACCGCATAGGCGAATGCGACACGATATAAATATGCGTATGGTAGGTACCTGTAGACGATATCTCATCGGCCAGGCAAAAATAGGCGGGGCGAAACAGGTTCAGCCTCTCCATGATGCGGTCATGGGACATTTCGCAGTCCTGCGGGTTATTTATGGTAATTTGATATTTGCGTGATTGTGTATCCATAGGCATGATTTTTTCCTCTTTTTCGCTTCATTGCTACTGCTACACCGCTCGCGTAGGTAATACTACCTACGCGAGCAGTGTCGGCGCTTTGGAGGGGCCGGGGATAGCCCGCAGAGGCAGGCTATCCTAACCCTGCCACCCCCGCCGCGCCGCCCTCGCGGGTTAGGTCGTCTTGCCTCCTGCGGGTGCGATGCCGGTCGCCTTGGCGGCAAAGCAGATCTGGTCGTCGCGCTGGTAGGCCCTCACCTCCAGGCCTTCAAACACCACCATGGCAAAGCCGTCCTGCGGCGCGTCCATGAGCTGCTTGCCGTCGATGCGGACGTTGAGCTTGTCCAGGTTATGGCTGGCAAGAGCCACCTCGTAACGATAGCCTACGACGTTGTCCGTGCGCTTGCCTTCTTTATATTCGTAGGCGGGCTGCACGTCAGTGAGCAGCATCTTGCTGCCAAGCGAGCTAACGTCAATTAAAAGGTCACGAATATTAAGCATATTATTTTACCTCTTTCTGTTATTTTTTGGGGGCGTTGGTGCCGGCCGAGCACTGCCGCCTGCGTTGTCAAGCTATGTACATTGCTTACACATAAAGCATACCATTTTCCAAAAAAATATGGTTGCGCATGCGCAACTCACCAAAATTTTTTTCGGCGCGCAGATTGCAACGAAAAGCCCCCCGGCTCCCATCACAGGAGCCGGGGGGCTATCCTTATTCTGATACTATCGTTTTCTTCCCGTTACGCCGCTTTCCGCTTCTTGCCCATCCAGGCCAGACCCAGGGTGGAGCTGACGGCCAGCAGGCCGTAGAGCACCACGCCGGCATCGCCGGTGGTGGCGGACTTGATGTCGCCAGCCGTGTTGCCCGTCACATTCCAAGTGGCGGTGGCATAAGTCTTGCCGTCATACAGCCGGATGGTATGGGTGCCGTTGGCAAGGCTGCGGATGAACTCGTCGGACAGCACCACGCTGTTGCCGCTAACGGTGTAATACTTGCTGTCCACCGTCTTGCCGTCCACGGTGACACGGGTAATGGTGCCCAGATCGGAGGTGACGGTCAGGCTGGAAACAGGGGTCGTATCCACAATCTGGCGGGAGATGGTGAAATCCGCGGTGGCGGTAGCGCCGTTGTAGTTATCGGTCTCCGCCACAGTGGCCTTTACCGTGTACTTGCCCGCCTTGGTGGGCACTTCCTCGGTGAAGTCCTGGCTGCCCTGCTTGGCATAGGCAAACGTCACGTCACCGGTGCCGGTGTTGCCGTTCACGGTGGGGGCGTTGGCCTTGCTGCCCTCCGTCCAGCCCGTGATGGAGACGGTGGGGGTGATGTTGGCTTTCTTGACGGAAACGGTCACGTCCACGTTCTGCACCGTGTTGTAATTGTCGGTGTCAGCGGGGGCGTAGTTGGCCTTGAAGGTATGGGAGCCCACGCTGCCCACACTCTCGGTACCGTCCACCCAGGCCCAGCCCTGGGGCAGGGTCACAGAGGACAGAGTATCGCCGTAGGTAGCGGTGAGGTCGGTGGGGGTGGCGAGGTCGGTGGGGGTGGCCTTGGCAATGGTCACGGTAATTTTCTGGGCCGCGATGGAGGTGTAGTTTTTGCCGCCGTCGATCTTGCACCAGACGTAATAGGTACCGGCATTGACAGCGGAGGGAACTGCGCCTGTGTAATAGGCATCCTCGTCACTGTCAGCAGTACCCAGGCCATAGCGGATGTCGCCGTTGCTGGCAGTACCCGCGGTAATCAGCGCCTGGGCAGAGCCTGTGTAAACCAGATTCTCTATTGCATGAGGCATCGTCGCCCAGCCGGGGTTGGCTGCCGTTCCGATGGTATATTCCACTCTGGCGGTGGCGTTGCCAAGCTGGCACCAGGCGGTATAGGTTCCTGCGTCGGTGGGTGTAGCGCTGAGGGGCGTATCGCTTCTGCGATAGTTGATGGTGGGATTGTTCGCGCCGGGGATTTCGCCGGTAAGGGTGGCGGCGGCGTTCTTGCCATCACCATAGGTCGTATGAAGGGGTGCATTCAGCGTCAGGGTGGCCTGCTTGTTGGTCAGGTCGCAAGCCTCCATATTGCTGGCGTTTTGCGTGCAGGTAGCCGTAATGATATTGCCGTTGGCGGTGTAGGTGAAGCTGTGGGTGTGGACGATGGGTTTTGCTGTAAACATGAACGAATGTTCCGCCCTCACGCCTTCTACGGTAAGCCTCGCCTTATATGTCGTGCCCTTTACGGAATTATTCTTGATGTCCTGGGACTGATTGTCGCCCTTATAGTAAACTATATCACTGGCTGAAATTGTTTTTCCTGTTGCGCTGTTAAAGGCTTCCAGCCCCACCAAGGTAAATTCATGGGAGGAAGACTTGTCGTCCCAGTAAATGTTGGTCGGATCGCCAATCGTCAGCGTGACCTTGTTCTCGGGCAGATTGCAGCCGTCGGCGTCGCAGGTCGCGGTGATGGTTGCGCCGCTGGCAGAGTAGGTGAAATGGTGGGCAGGGTCGGCCCATGCCGTGGTGGTAACGGCGGGCAGCAGAGCCAGCACCATCACCAGCGCCAGCAATGCGCCAAGGGTTTTGCGTGTGATGTGTTTCATGTGTTTTTCCTCCAATCTTTATTCACACCGCCTCCGCGGTGAGGGATAACAAAACGCGAAAAACCGGCGCTCCTCCCCGTAGGGCGGGACCTATGTGTCCCGCCTTTGTCGGGCCCGCCCGGTCGCCGTAGGGGCGGGGCTCTGCTCCGCCCGAACGAATTAGAAATGGACGCAAAAAGGCGCAGTGCCACCCTATCAGGGTCGCACTACGCCTATTTTATAAGTATGACGAAAAGGGCAGTCTTTACCTACTGACTGACTGACTGACTGACTGACTGACTGACTGACTGACTGACTGACGAATTATCCGCCGAATCATCATCGTCTGTCAACCCCTTTCCATCCCATTTTTCGCCCCACCAGCGAGCCTACATCCCACCCATGGTAACTATTGTCTATCAGTATATCACAACTCCCCGCCGGATTCAATTATTTTTATCATCCTCCCAGCTGAACTGCTGCCTCCCGTGCGGGACAAGTTAGATATCACATAAACATGCAATCATCCGACGGGTAAAGCAAAATACCGCCATCCCCGCTGTACAGGATGACGGTGCTTTGCATTTAGGCGTCTCCCAGTATAGGGAGACCCTCTTTTTCTAAGCGCATGTTCGTGTCAACAATGTCCAGGTGATTGTCCAGCGCCTCAACCCAAATCCGGCGTTCCGGAAACGCTGCGTCCAATAAACGCTCCCAGTCAGATTTGTCCAGTCCAAGGCCTATCGCAATCGCCGTGACAACACAATCCGTTGCGCGATAGGGTGCTGTCTCGCCGTTTTTACGGCGGCTTGCTTTGTTGTTGAGAATGCGGCTCACTGTTGCCTTGGAGAGCCCGCTCTTACGGGCAAGATCCGCGGCACGCAAGTGATTTGCATCCATGTACCATTTAACCAAACTTGTGAATGTCTCTTCGGTCGCTTGAGGGCTCTGCTCCGTCTGCTTCCAGATGGAGCTTGGTAACATCGACCCTCATTAACCTTCAAACGGGTTTGGTGTCGGAGGTGGTCCGCAGATAATAATGCGGTGTCCGAAAGCCGAAATGCTGCAAAAGCACAACTGCCATAGGACCACCTCCTTTCGTGATTAACGCATAGAAACAGGTGAATAGAATCTATCCACCTCCGACGCGCAAAACCACAATCGAGAAAAGAGTTTACCGTCTTGCGAGGGTATACAACAGCGCTTGTCCTCGCACTTATTCGGACGCCCCGAAGGGTTTACGCCCATTTTACCATTTTGCCGCATAAGCGGCTCTTATTAAAATATCCATCTAATTTTTCTTTGTGGACGCCCAATTATTTTACCTCAAATTTCTAGCTGTGTCAACATCTTGCAGAAAAACCGCTTTCAATCCGGCCTATGCCACAAAATCTTGTTGTGTTCCACTATGTGTCATCCTGTTCTATTCCATAAAAATACAGCCCCGGCAGCCGTGAGGCTGTCGGGGCATTGTTTCGAGCGTGTTCCCTTTGTTTGGTCGTAAATTGGTCGTAAGTTTTGCTCCCGACCCGCTGAAAACCGCTTTATCAAGCCGTTTTTCAGTCCAAAGGCTTCATTGTGGGGAAGAGAATCACATCCCGGATGGAGTCGGTGCCGCAGAGCATCATGCTGCAGCGGTCGATGCCGAAGCCCAGGCCGCCGGTGGGGGGCATGCCGTACTCCAGGGCCAGGACGAAGTCGTCGTCCATCATGTCGGCCTCCTCATCGCCGTTGGCCCGCTTGATGGCCTGGGCCTTGAAGCGCTCGTACTGGTCGATGGGGTCGTTCAGCTCGGAGAAGGCGTTGCCCATCTCGCAGCCGCAGATGAACATCTCGTAGCGCTCGGTGAGATGGGGGTCGGTGGGGCTGCGCTTGGCCAGGGGGCTGACCTCCACGGGGTACATGGTGATGAAGGTGGGCTGCACCAGGGTCTCCTCCACCTTCTGATCGAAGGTCTCGTAGAGGGCGTTGCCCCAGGTCTTGTCCACGCCGTCCATATCCACGCCCACGCTCTTGGCCAGGGCCACGGCGGCGTCGGCGTCGCCCTCACAGGCCATGAAGTCGGCGCCGGTGACGTCCTTGACGGCATCGGCCATGGTGATGCGGCGCCAGGAGGGGGTCAGGTCGATGTCATGGCCCAGCCACTGGACGTGATAGGTGCCCAGAATCTCCTTGGCGGCGCCGGAGAGGATGCCCTCTAAAATATCCATCATGCCGTCCAGGTTGGTGTAGGCCTGGTACAGCTCGCAGGTGGTGAACTCGGGGTTGTGCTTGGTGTCCATGCCCTCGTTGCGGAAGATGCGGCCCACCTCGTAGACCCGCTCCAAGCCGCCCACGATGAGCCGCTTTAAGTGCAGCTCGGTGGCGATACGCATATACATATCGATGTCCTGGGCGTTGTGGTGGGTGATGAAGGGGCGGGCGTTGGCGCCGCCGGCGATGGGGCTCAGCACAGGCGTCTCCACCTCCATGAAGCCCAGGTTGTCCAGATACCGGCGCAGATAGGCCACGAACTTGCTGCGGATCTCAAAATTCCGCTTGCTCTCGGGGTTGACGATCAAATCCACGTAGCGCTGGCGATAGCGCAGCTCCTTATCCTGCAGGCCGTGGAACTTCTCGGGCAGGGGCTGCAGGGACTTGCTGAGCAGGGTGATGTCCTTGCAGCGGACGGACATTTCGCCACGCTGGGTGCGGAACACCTCGCCCACCACGCCAACGATGTCGCCGATGTCGAACTTCTGGAAGTGCTTGTACGTGTCCTCATCCATCTCGTCCTTGCGGGCGTAGAGCTGGATGCGGCCGGAGCGGTCCTGCATATCGCAGAAGGACACCTTGCCCATGCCGCGCTTGGACATGAGGCGGCCCGCCACCCGGACCTCGCTGCCCTCCAGGGCGTCAAAGTTGTCCTTGATGTCCTGAGCATGGTGGGTGACGTCAAAGCGGGTGATGGTAAAGGGGTCCCGGCCCTCGGCCCGGAGCGCCTTCAGCTTGTCCCGCCGGATGCGTAAAATCTCGCTCAGCTCCTGCTGAGGCTGGTTGACCTGATCCGCCATGGCTTGGTCTCCTTTCCTTACCGCTCAATCTTCTCAATGCGGTAGCGGATGATGCCCTTGGGGGCCTCCACCACCACCTCGTCGCCGGCACGGTGGCCCATGAGGGCGCTGCCGAAGGGGGAATCCTCGCTGATGCAGCGGTTCATCACGTCCGCCTCCTGGCTGCCGACGATCTTATAGGGGGCCAGGGTCTGGCCGTTACCCAGGTTGGTGACGGTGACGCTGACGCCGATGGAAATCTTGTCGCTGTCCTCGGCCTCGTCCACGATGACGGCGTGGAGCAGAATCTCCTCCAGCTCCGCGATGCGGGAATACAGCTTGCCCTGCTCGTTCTTGGCCTCGTCGTACTCACTGTTCTCGCTGAGGTCGCCGAAGCCGCGGGCCTCCTTGATCAGCTCCGCGATCTCGTCGGCACGGGTGGTCTTGTCGTAATCCAGCTCCCGCTTCAGCTCGTCATACCGAGCCTGGCTCATCTTAAATTCTTTCACCATGGTGCTCGTTCCTTTCGTTTACCGATAGTATCACATATCATGTCACGTTGCATTATAGTGAGTTTCCCCCCGTCTGTCAAGGCAGGGAGGTAATACTTTTTATCACGATTTCGTCACCTTTTACCGCCCCTGCCTGCCACAGCACGTACAGCAGCGGTTCCGACTGGGGCAGCGGCCCAAGGCCGGCCACGGGGGCGTATGCCGCCGCCTGATAGCGGGTGCAGTCCTCCCCCAGACACAGCTCCTCCCCCGCCGGGGCGCCGCCGAAGGACACCGTCAGCGACGGCGCGCCGGGGGGCGCACCCCCTACGCCGAACCGCCGCAGCAGGCCGTAGGCCAGCGCCTCCCCGCCGGGGACGGACACGCGCACGTAGCGAAAGCCCCGGCACAGCGCCACCGCCGCCGTCTCTACGGCGGGAGACAGCCGGGGCGCGCGGAGAGCGGCCAGGGTGCCCCGGCGGCCTTCCAGCAGCCGGAGGCCCGCCATCTGCCGCACCGGCCAGGGGTCCACCGGGCGGATGGCCCATTTTGCCGCCTCGGCGGCGTACTCCGGCGGGAGAATGGCATAGCGAACGCCCCGGCGGCGAAGGGCGCGAAAGCGGCGGCTGCGCCGCCACCTTGCCAGCCATCCCTCCCCTGCCGGCACCGGGCAGCGCAGCAGCGCCACGCCCCGCACCGTCACCACATCCATCTTCCCGCCGCCGATTTCCACATACGCCACCATAACAACGCCCCCTCCCGCCAGTGTATGGCGAAAGGGGGCGTTTTATTATATTGGTCATGTCTAAACGGCAAAGCCATTTTGCAATAGATAGCGTCAGTCCAGCATCACGTAGCCGGAGAGGTAGTTCAGCGGGTTGACGTAGACACCGTTTTCCATAATGCGGAAGTCCAGATGGGGGCCGGTGCTGACGCCGGTATTGCCGGACACGGCGATCTTCTCCCCCTGGGCCACCATCTGGCCCACGGTGACGTTGATTTTGCTCAAATGGCCGTAGGTGGTGGAGAAGCCCACGCCGTGGGAGATGATGACGCAGTTGCCGAAGCCGCCGTTCCAGCCCGCCAGCACCACGGTGCCGGCCTTGGAGGCCACCACGTCCACGTAGCTTACGCCGATGTCGATGCCGTTATGCACCGTGCTGGCGCCGGAGGTGGGGGCCCGGCGGGGGCCGAACTTGGAGGTGATGTACTTGGTGGCCACGTTGACGGGCCAGATGTAGCCGCCGGAGTTGCCGGAGCCGATGCCCAGCTGCTGAATCAGCTTCTCCACTTCCTTCATGGCGGACTCCAGCGCGGCTTCCTCGGAGGCCACCTGGTCATAGGCCGCCTGGGCGCCGGCCTGGGTGGACAGATACTCCTGGTACACGGCCCGGTACTCCTCCGCCAGCTTCTCCTGGTCGGACTGGGCCTGCTCCAGCTCCTTCTGCTCCTGCTCCAGCTCCTGCCGGGTGGCGTCCAGCTCGGTGCGGATGTCCTGGAGCCCGGCGATAATCTGCTGGTTGTAGGCCATGATCTCATTGATGAAGTCGATGCGGCTCAACAGGTCCGCAAAGCTGGTGGAGCGGAACAGCACCGACCAGTAGGACGTGACGCCTCGCTCCTCCTCCTGCCGCACCTGGCCGCAGAACAGGTCATACTGCTCCTGCTCGGCGGCCTCCACGGCGGCAAGGGTATCCATGGTCAGGTCGATTTTCTGCTGAATGAGGTCAATCTCCTCCCCCAGCAGTTTGATCTGGTTCTCGGCGGCGTCCTTCTTCTCCTTGGCGCCGGCGGTTTTCTTCTTGGCGTCGTTGAGGGCGGCCTTGGCGTCGTTCAGCTCTTTTTTCTTGTTGGTAATCTGCTGATTCAGCTCCGTCTTTTTGGCGTTGGCGGCCTCGGTGGCCTTGGCCCGGGCCTCCTTGTCGTCGGCGGCGGAGGCGGAGAGCACCACCGTTGCCGTCATGAGCAAGGCGCACAGCAGCGCCGCGATGCGTTTCATTTTCTTCATACTCATACCCTCAGGAAGCGGTGGATCGCCATCAGGCTGCCGGCGATGCCCACCAGCATGCCCACCACCAGGAAGAACAGGGCCACGGGGGCCCAGATGGCGCCGAAGGGCACGATGCGGATGAGCTGCAGGGTGTCGTTGCCGGCGATGCCGTCGGCGATGGCGGCGTACAGCAGCCACTGCAGGCCGAAGGCTGCCACAGAGCCCACCAGGCCGAAAATCATGCCCTCAAACACGAAGGGCCAGCGGATGAAGCCGTCGGTGGCGCCCACCATCTTCATGATGGCGATCTCATCCCTGCGGTCGAAGGTGGTGAGCTTGATGGTATTGGAGATGATGAACAGCGACACCACCAGCAGCACGGCAATGAGGGCGAAGGAGATGATCTGGGCCACGTTGCGCACGGTGATGAAGCCGGTGGTGATGGCCTCGTCGGCCCGGACCTTGTCGATGCCCTCCACGTCCTCCACCGCGGCGGCGATGGCGTGCATCTGCTCCTGGTCGGTGATGTGGATGACGTAGCGGTGGCGGAACACGTTGGCGCTCAGCTCGCTGTACAGGCCGTTTTCATCGTAGTTGGCCACGTAGGCGTCCCGGGCCTCCTGGCGGGAGACGAAGGTGGCGTCCGCCACGCCGGGCACGGCGGCCAGGCGGCTCTCAATGGCCTGGGCCTCCTCATCGGAGAGGCTGTCGTCCACAAAGGCGACGACGGCGTTCTCCCGCTGCAAAATCTCCAGGTTCACGTTGGCGTTGTAGGCCACCAGGGAGAAGGTGCCCATAATCAGCAGGCAGGCCACGGTGATGCCCACGGCGGCAAAGGACATAAAGCCGTGGGTCAGCATATTGCGGCAGCCCTCGCTGAAAAAGTATCCGATATTCTTCATGCTTCCACCTCGTATGTACCCACGCCGTCACCGATGACGGTGCCCCGGTCCAGCAGAATGACCCGCTTGCGGAAATGATTCACCAGCTCCCGCTCGTGGGTCACCACGATGACGGTGGTGCCCAGGGCGTTGATGCGCTCGAGAAGCGTCATAATCTCCAGGGACATGGCGGGGTCCAGGTTGCCGGTGGGCTCGTCGGCCACGATGGTGATGGGGTTGTTCACCAGGGCCCGGGCAATGGCCACACGCTGCTGCTCGCCGCCGGAGAGCTGGTCGGGAAAGCTCTTCTCCTTGCCCCGCAGGCCCACCAGCTCCAGCACGTAGGGGATGCGCTCCTGGACGGTGGCTCTGGAGGCGCCCACGGCCCGCATGGCCAGGGCCAGGTTATCATACACCGTCTTATTCTGAATCAGCCGGAAGTCCTGGAAAATAACGCCCACAGTGCGGCGCATCAGGGGGATCTGCCACTCCCGGATGTTGCTGACGGAGAAGCCGTTGACCATCACCCGGCCCCTGTCGGGCACGATCTCGCCGGTGAGCAGCTTGATGATGGTGGACTTGCCGGAGCCGCTGGGGCCCACCAGAAAGGCAAAATCGCCGTCATCCACCTGAAACGACACGCCGTTGAGGGCATGGGTGCCGTTGACATAGGTTTTATGGACGTCCTTCAGTCTGATCATAGCGGTGCCAGTTCCTTTCGGGAAACGCAGGCCCGGGGGCCTGTTGTGTTCCAAAGTAGCGGCGTCGTCATACGACGTCAGTTTACATTATATGCGTTTTTCCGCCGGATGGCAACCCAAACCGGGCCGGGAAAAAGTGAAAATTGTGTGAACGGCGTCTATTCTGTTGGACGGCGTCGACGGAAAAAGGTTCCCCGGGAAAGGGGAAATTGCCGCCTTTTCCCCGGGAACAGATAAGCGGAAAGCCGGCCCTTTCGGGCCGGCTCGTATGGTTATGTCAGATTTCAAGCGTCAATGCCGCGGCTGGTGAGGTACTTCTTCACCATCAGGGCTACCTTGAAGGTGATGGCGTCGTCAAACTCCCGCAGGTCCAGGCCGGTGAGCTTCTTGATCTTCTCCAGGCGGTACACCAGGGTGTTGCGGTGGACGAACAGCTTGCGGGCCGTCTCGGACACGTTCAGATTGTTCTCGAAGAACTTGTAGATGGTGAACAGCGTCTCCTGGTCCAGGGCATCGATGGGGTTCTTCTTGAACACCTCTTGCAGGAACATCTCGCACAGGGTGGTGGGAAGCTGATAGATCAGACGGCCGATGCCCAGGTTCTCATAGTTGATGACGTAGCGCTCGGTGTCGAACACCTTGCCCACCTCAATGGCGATCTGGGCCTCCTTGTAGGACTTGGCCAGGTCACGCAGATGGATGGACATAGTGCCGATGCCCACGAAGACCCGGCTCTCGCCGTCCAGCCGCAGGGCCTCCTCGATGGAGGTGGCCACCTTTTCCATATCCCGGGTGGTGGCGGCGTCGTCCATCTGGTGGATGAGGGCCACGTCCTGCTCGCCCACGGACAGGACGAAATCGTTCTGCCGGTCGGGGAACAGGTTCTGCACCAGCTCCAGGGGCACCGACTCCAGCCGGTCGTCCACCGGGCGGATGACGAACACGGCCCGCTTCACCTCGGCGGCCACATGCAGCTCCTTGGCCCGCATGTAAATGTCGCTGATAAGGATATTATCGGAGATGATGTTCTTGATGAAGGAGCCCTTGTCGTGCTTCTCCTCATAGTAATTCTTGGCGCTGTTGAGGGCCACCGCAGCCATGGCGCAGACGGTGCGGCCGATGCTGTCGTCCCCGCTGGCGAAAACGGCGTAGTCGAAGTGGCCGCCCCAGCCGGGCAGGGCCTTGAAGGTCTTGCCCTCAATGGCGACGCACTCCCCCTCCGCCGCGGCGATGGGTTCAATATATTTGCTCCACTTGGCGCCGATGGCCGTCAGCTCGCTGCAGGCGATGACAGTGCCCTCCGCGTCCATGACGCCGATGGTGCGATCGGTGGTCTCCTTAAACTGCAAAACCACGTTTTGAAAAATTCTACCCGACATGATGGCATCCTCCCGTCCGTGATACCGGCTGGTCTTTGTGCAATATGTTGTGTATCTTCCCGTATTATATCGTCATTATCACGGATTTGCAAGGACTTTTTTATATTTTCAACAAATTTTTGCCCTTGTTTTTTACTGGTTTGTCGATACTATCACAATCCCACCGCGTTTTGCAGGGCTTTGACCTCCTCCCGGGTCAGTTTTCGGCTGTCGCCGGGGGCCAGGGCGTCGTCCAGGGACAGGGGGCCCATGGTGAGGCGCTTGAGGTACGCCACCGGTTTGCCCCGGGCGGCCAGCATCCGGCGGACCTGGTGGAACTTGCCCTCCTGTACTGTGACGCGGCACTCTTGGGGGGACAGAATCTCCAGCCGGGCGGGCAGGCAGGTGAAGTCCTTTAAGGGTATGCCGGCGGCGAAGGCGGCCACGTCACCCTCCTCCAGGGGCGCCTCCACCCGGGCGTAATACACTTTATCCACATGGTGGCGGGGGCTGGTGAGGCGGTGGTTCAGGGTGCCGTCGTCGGTGAGCAGCAGCAATCCCTCGGTGTCCTTATCCAGCCGGCCCACCGGGGACAAATCCTTGCGCCGCCAGGGGGCGGGGATCAGGTCCAGCACCGTGGGGGCGGTGCGATCCTCGGTAGCGGTGAGGACGCCGGCAGGCTTATGGAGCAGAATATAGAGATAGGGCTCGTAGGTCAGGCTCTGGCCGTCCACGGCGATGGCGGCGGTTTCGGCCACCTTCTGCTCCGCCGAGGCGGTGCGGACGCCGTCCACCGTCACCCGGCCCAGGCGAATCAGTTCCTTGACCTCCCGGCGGGAATACTGGCTGGCGGCGGCAATGCGTTTGTCCAGACGCTCCACAGGCGTCACCTCCCTTTCCTGGCTGTGAGTATAGCATATTTCGGGCCGGTTGGGAATATGGTGGGGCAAAGGAGATGATGGGAATGCGGATCATTCATATTACCCGGCGGGGCATGGCCCTGTCGGCGGCGGCTGTGGTGATGGCGGTGGCCGGGGCGGTGGTGCTGGCGGGGTGCTTCGCCAAAGCACCGGAGCAGGAGGCGGCGCCCCAGGGCATCCCCGGCGCCACCGATGAGGAGCGGACGGCCTATTTGACGGACCTGGGCTGGGAGGTGGAGCCCACGCCCCTGGAAACGTTGGATTTGCAGCTGCCGGAGGACTTGAGCCGCACTTGGGGGGACTACGCCGCCTTGCAGGAGGGGCAGGGGCTGCCCTTTGCCCAGTATGCCGGCCAGGCGGTGCGGCGGTACACCTACACGGTGCTGAACTACCCGGGCATCCCCAAGGGGGTGCAGGCAAATCTGTATGTGGCGGGAGACCAGATCATCGGCGGGGACATCATCGCCACAGGGCAAGGGGGCTTCCAGGGCGGATTGGCCTTCCCGGAGACGGAGACCGCATAGACAGTATCGCGGATTGCGCGCCAAGGTGCCAACGAAAAGAACGTCCGGCAAGCCGGACGTTCTTTTTTATTGAAGTGAGATTACTCCTTGATGTCGATAACGACGCCGGAACCCACGGTACGGCCACCCTCACGGATAGCGAAACGCAGACCGTTCTCGATGGCGATGGGGGTGATCAGCTCCACGTTCATGTCCACGTTATCGCCGGGCATGCACATCTCGGTGCCCTCGGGCAGGGTGATGACGCCGGTCACGTCGGTGGTACGGAAGTAGAACTGGGGACGATAGTTATTGAAGAAGGGAGTGTGACGGCCACCCTCGTCCTTGGTCAGAACGTACACCTGGCCAACGAACTTGGTGTGGGGATGGATGGAACCGGGCTTGGACAGCACCTGGCCGCGCTCGATCTCGGTCTTGGCAACACCGCGCAGCAGGGCGCCGATGTTATCGCCGGCCTCAGCGAAGTCCAGCAGCTTGTGGAACATCTCGATACCGGTAACGACGGTCTCGCGCTTCTCATCGGACAGACCGACGATCTCCACCTTCTCGTTCAGGTTCAGACGGCCACGCTCCACACGGCCGGTAGCCACGGTGCCGCGGCCGGAGATGGTGAACACGTCCTCGACGGGCATCAGGAAGGGCATATCCTCCTTGCGGTCGGGAGTGGGGATCCAGGTGTCAACAGCGTCCATCAGCTCCTTGATGCAGGCATACTCGGGAGCGTTGGGATCGGTGGACTCGGACACCAGGGCGTTCAGAGCGCTGCCGCGGATGATGGGGGTCTCGTCGCCGGGGAAGCCGTAGAAGTCCAGCAGCTCGCGAACTTCCATCTCCACCAGCTCCAGCAGCTCCTCGTCGTCCACCTGGTCGCACTTGTTCAGGAACACCAGCACGGAGGGCACGTTCACCTGACGGGCCAGCAGCAGGTGCTCGCGGGTCTGGGCCATGGGGCCGTCGGAGGCGGCGATGACCAGGATAGCGCCGTCCATCTGGGCAGCACCGGTGATCATGTTCTTAATGTAGTCAGCATGGCCCGGGCAGTCCACGTGGGCATAGTGACGGGCAGCGGTCTCATACTCCACGTGAGCGGTGTTGATGGTGATACCACGCTCGCGCTCCTCGGGAGCCTTGTCGATGGAAGAGTAGTCGGTGTACTGAGCGCCGCCCAGCATCGCCAGGTACTTGGTGATGGCAGCGGTCAGAGTGGTCTTACCATGGTCGATGTGGCCGATGGTGCCGATGTTGACATGGGGCTTGGTTCTCTCAAATTTCTGCTTAGCCATTTGGGAAGTCCTCCTTAAAAGTTGTGGATTCGTTTGAATTTCAAATTGAATTTTTGATGAAATGATGCGGTTTTGTCCAACGTTTTGATTTTACCCTATTGCGGGGGAAAAAGCAATGTTTATTTCATCTTTGTGGCAAATCACTTGCCGGTGCGGGCGTTGATCAGCTTCTCCTGCAGACTCTTGGGCAGCTCCACATAGTGGCTGGGCTCCATGGTGTACTGACCACGGCCCTGGGTGCGGCTGCGCAGGTCGGTGGCATAGCCGAACATCTCGCTCAGGGGGACGAAGGCGTCGATCTGCTGGGCACCGGAGCGCATCTCGTAGCCCTGGATCTGGCCGCGGCGGCTGTTCAGGTCGCCGATGACGTCGCCCATATACTCGTCGGGCACGATGACGCACACCTTCATGATGGGCTCCAGCAGCACGGGGTCGGCCTCCGCCATAGCCTCCTTGAAGGCCATGGAGCCGGCGATCTTAAACGCCATTTCGGAGGAGTCCACCTCGTGATAGGAACCATCGTACAGCGTGACCTTCACGTCCACCACCGGGTAACCGGCCAGCACGCCGGAGAGCATGGCTCCCTGGATACCGGCGTCGACGGCGGGGATATACTCCTTGGGGATGGAGCCGCCCACCGTGGCGTTGATGAACTCGTAGCCCTTGCCGGACTCGTTGGGCTCCACCGTGATCTTCACGTGGCCGTACTGGCCGGAGCCGCCGGTCTGGCGCTTATACTTGGTCTCGTGGTTGACCTTCTTGCGGATGGTCTCCTTGTAGGCCACCTGGGGCTTGCCCACGTTGGCCTCCACCTTGAACTCACGCAGCAGGCGGTCCACGATGATCTCCAGATGCAGCTCGCCCATGCCGGCGATGATGGTCTGACCCGTCTCCTCGTCGGTGTAGGTGCGGAAGGTGGGATCCTCCTCGGCCAGCTTGGTCAGGGCGATGGTCATCTTCTCCTCACCGGCCTTGGTCTTGGGCTCGATGGCCACGCGGATCACGGGCTCAGGGAACTCCATGGACTCCAGGATGATGGGGGCCTTCTCGTCGCACAGGGTGTCACCGGTGGTGGTGTTCTTCAGGCCCACCACGGCGGCGATGTCGCCGGAGTAGACCGTGTCGATATCCTCCCGGTGGTTGGCGTGCATCTGCAGGATGCGGCCCATACGCTCCCGCTTGCCCTTGGTGGCGTTAAGCACCGCGGAGCCGGCGGTCAGCGTGCCGGAATAGACGCGGAAGAAGCTGAGACGGCCCACATAGGGGTCGGTCATAATCTTGAAGGCGAGGGCCGCAAAGGGCTCATCGTCAGAAGAGTGACGCTCTTCCTCCTCGTCGGTTTTGGGGTTGACGCCCGTGATGGCGGGCACGTCGGTGGGTGCGGGCATAAAGTCCACGATGGCATCCAGCAGCTTCTGCACGCCCTTGTTGCGGTAAGAGCTGCCGCACACCACAGGCACCATCTCCACCGCCACGGTGGCGGCGCGGATGGCCTTGCGGATCTTATCGGTGGGGATCTCCTGGCCCTCCAGATACATCTCCATGATCTCGTCGTCGAACATGGACACGGCATCCAGCAGCTTCTCGCGGTATTCGTTGGCCAAATCCACCATATCCTCGGGGATGGGCTCCACCCGCATGTCCTCGCCCAGCTTGTCGTAGTAGATGTCAGCGTTCATCTCCACCAGGTCGATGATACCCTTGAAGGTATCCTCCTTACCGATGGGCAGCTGGATGGGCACGGCGTTGGCCTTCAGCCGGTCGTGGACCATGTCCAGCACGTGGTAGAAATCGGCGCCGGTGATATCCATCTTGTTGACGTAAATCATCCGGGGCACGTGGTAGTGGTCCGCCTGACGCCACACGGTCTCAGACTGGGGCTCCACGCCGCCCTTGGCGCACATCACCGTGACGCTGCCGTCCAGAACGCGCAGAGAACGTTCCACCTCAACGGTGAAGTCCACGTGGCCCGGGGTGTCGATGATGTTGATACGCGTCTGGGGGAACTGATTCTTGGTGCCCTTCCAGTAGCAGGTAGTAGCGGCGGAGGTGATGGTAATACCACGCTCCTGCTCCTGCTCCATCCAGTCCATAGTGGCAGTGCCCTCATGGGTCTCACCGATCTTATAGTTTACGCCCGTATAGTACAGAATACGCTCTGTGGTCGTGGTCTTTCCTGCATCAATGTGGGCCATGATGCCGATATTTCTTGTATTTTCCAGTGTAACCTTTCTCGGCATACCGTTCTCCTTTTACTTAATTCGCTGGCGCGATTACCAACGGAAGTGGGCGAAAGCCTTGTTGGAATCGGCCATCTTGTGGGTATCCTCGCGCTTCTTCACAGCCGCGCCGGTATTGTTGGCAGCGTCCATGATTTCGCCGGCCAGACGCTCGGCCATGGTGCGCTCACCGCGGGCCCGGGCATAGCTGGTCAGCCACCGCAGACCCAGGGTCTGACGGCGGGCAGGACGAACCTCCATGGGCACCTGATAGGTGGCGCCGCCCACGCGGCGGGCCTTGACTTCCAGGCTGGGCATGATATTCTCCATCGCCTGGGTGAAGACCTCCAGGGGCTCCTTTTCGGTCTTCTCCTTGATCTGCTCGAAGGCGCCGTAAACCACCTTCTGAGCCACGCCCTTCTTACCGTCCAGCATGATGCTGTTGACCAGCTTGGTCACCAGGACGGAGTTGTACATAGGATCGGGCAAGATCTCTCTCTTGGGAACATTACCTCTTCTGGGCACTATGCTTCCCTCCTTCATAATAATATGATTTCATAGGTACTCAGCAGCGCTTACGCCGCTGTACGGCCTGCCAAAGAGGTATTCCTATATCGCATATAGAACCTTTTCGGCAAAGCTCTTTTTAATGGCTGGGGCGAATCGCTTACTTGTTCTTGGGGCGCTTGGCACCGTACTTGGAACGAGCCTGCATACGACCCTGAACACCCTGGGTATCCAGCGTACCGCGAATGATGTGGTAACGGACACCGGGCAGGTCCTTGACACGGCCGCCGCGGATCATAACCACGGAGTGCTCCTGCAGGGAGTGGCCCACGCCGGGGATGTAAGCGGTGACCTCGTAGCCGTTGGTCAAACGGACACGGGCGATCTTACGCAGAGCGGAGTTGGGCTTCTTGGGGGTGGCAGTTCTCACGGCAGTGCAGACGCCGCGCTTCTGAGGGGAGGACAGGTTGGTCTCCTTGTTCTTCAGCGTGTTCAGGCCCTTCTGCATAGCGGGGGAATTGGACTTGTAGGTGCTCTTCTTCCGACCCTGCTTGACCAGCTGATTAAAAGTAGGCATGCAAATAGGTTCTCCTTTCTTGTAGATTTTGCGGGATCGTTGTCCCTATATTTTCCACGGATAATCGGGAGATTATACCGATGGAATCAATCTGACAGCACCGCGCAGGCGGCGGTGCCTACGGCGATGCCGCACGCTTTGCCCAGGTCGGCCATGGTCATATCGTCTATGACCGGCACCTGTGCCAGAGCGCACATGGCACGCAGCGGCTCTGTGAGCCGGGGATCGGCGTCGCGGCCCAGGTACACCCGGGCGGCACGGCGCTGGGAAAGGGCCCGGCGGGTCTGCTTGACGCCCACCACCTTGGCCTTTGCGATCACGCTGTCGCTCACGCCTTTCGCCTCCTTGGGACAGGCGGGAAATCCGCCCATGGCAAAGATCGCGGAAAAGTCCCGCGCAGATTGGAATTATAGCATAGGGCGGAATAACCGTCAAGTAATTTTCCCCCAAAAATTTGTGACTTTGGCCGAAATTGTATGTGAAAAAACGGCAATTTCACAAAAGTGGCTCTGTGATTCTGTAGCCCAGGATAAAGCGGCGGCGCAGGTGGGGCGCAATGTCCTCCACGGCCCCCCGCCGTCTCGGCTGGCCGGCGTTCCACACCTCCACCACGCCGCAGCGGACGGCGAAGGCCACGGTGTGGAGGTTCCAGGGGCGGGTCCAGTAGGACACGATATAGAGCCCATCCTGCCGGGCGGCGGCGCAGAAATCGTCGCAGGCCCTGCGGCCGCCATAGAGCTGTGCGGCCACGCCCCGCTCCGCCAGCCAGGGACCGATGGTGAAGGGGTCGGTGCCCCCCAGGCCCAGCAGCATCAGGCTGCGGCGGGCGGTGAAGCTGTCGATGATCTCCCACAGGGGAACGGCCTTGCCGCACCGCAGCAGCACGTTGTACACGGCGCAAATCTCGCAGCCAACCCGGCCGAACCGGCCCAGGCCCACCCGGTAGTCCGGCAGCGACCACTGGGACAGAATCAGTCCCCGGGGCGGGATGCACCCCAGGTTGCGGCGGCGGGGAGCGGTGCGGGGCCCGCCGAACAGCCGCAGCAGCGCCAGAAAGTATCGTGTCATCCGTCCCGCCCCCTTTTATGTAACGGTATGGTATGGATAGGAACACGGCGCCCGGAAACCCGGACGCCGTGCGTAAGTCAGTTGACAGCGGAGATTACTCCACGGAAGCGGCGGCTACCTGGTTGGTATACACCGTCTCCAGAGGACGCTCCTCCACCACAGGCTCCACCTGGGGGATCAGCTCCTCGGCCCGCTGGCGGTAGACGTTGAGGCCGGCGCCGGCAGGGATCAGCTTGCCGATGATGACGTTCTCCTTCAGGCCCACCAGCCGGTCCACCTTGCCCTTGATGGCCGCCTCGGTCAGCACCTTGGTGGTCTCCTGGAAGGACGCGGCGGACATCCAGCTGTCGGTGGCCAGAGACGCCTTGGTGATACCCATCAGCAGCTGGGTGAAGGTGGCCTCACGGAGAGGCTCGCCGTTCTCCTGGGTCTCGCCGGCGGCGTTGCGCTGGCGGATGAGGGCGTTGGCGTCCTCCACCTCCAGCACGTCGCACATGGCGCCGGACAGCAGCTCGGTGTCGCCGGATTCCTCCACGCGAACCTTGCGCATCATCTGGCGGACGATGACCTCAATATGCTTATCGTTGATATCCACGCCCTGCTGACGGTACACCTTGAGAACCTCCTGGATGAGGTAGTTGTGCACGGCGCTGGCGCCGCGGATGCGCAGCACGTCGTGGGGGTTCAGGGCGCCGTCCTGGAGCTGGCGGCCCTTCTCGATGTCCTCGCCGTCCTGGACCAGCAGGCCGGTGTGGGGCACGGCGTAGGTGCGGGTGTCGCCGTCGGGAGCGGTGATGATGATGTTCAGCAGGCTGCCCTTGGCGGCCTCCTCGAACCGGACGTGGCCGCCGATCTCGGCGATGGTGGCCATCTTCTTGGGCTTGCGGGCCTCGAACAGCTCCTCCACGCGGGGAAGACCCTGGGTGATGTCGCCGCCGGCCACGCCGCCGGTGTGGAACGTACGCATGGTCAACTGGGTACCGGGCTCACCGATGGACTGGGCGGCGATGATGCCCACGGCCTCGCCGGGGCCCACCGGCTTGGAGGTGGCCAGGTTCATGCCGTAGCACTTGGCGCAGATGCCGCTGTGGGCCTTGCAGGTCAGCACGGTGCGAATCTCGGCGGTGTGGATGTCGAAGCTCTCCAGCAGCTTGGCGTCGTTCTCGTCCATCATGTGGTCCTTGGAGACCAGCACCTCGTCGGTGCCGGGCTTCAAAATATCCCGGACGGGGAAGCGGCCCCGGATACGCTCGGAGAACTTCTCAATGACCTGGCCGTTTTCGGCGATCTCGCCCACCACGATGCCGTGGTCCACGCCGCAATCGTCCTCGCGGATGATCACGTCCTGGCACACGTCCACCATGCGGCGGGTCAGGTAACCGGAGTCGGCGGTACGCAGCGCCGTATCGGCCAGGCCCTTACGGGCGCCGCGGGAGGAGGTAAAGTAGTCCAGCACGGACATGCCCTCGCGGAAGTTGGCCTTGATGGGGATTTCGATGGTGCGGCCGGCGGTGTTGGCCATCAGGCCGCGCATACCGGTGAGCTGACGGATCTGCTTCATGGAGCCACGGGCGCCGGAGTCGGCCATCATGAAGATGGGGTTGTACTTGTCCAGGCTGCGGGTCAGGGCGTTGGTCACGTCGTCGGTGGTCTTCTCCCACTCCCGCACCACCAGCTTGTAGCGCTCGTCGTTGGTGATGAAGCCCATGTTGTACTCGTCCTCGATGCCCACGACGCGCTCTTCCGTCTCGTGGATCAGCTTGTACTTCTCATCGGGCACCGTCATGTCGGCGATGGAGATGGTGATGGAGGCGATGGTGGAATAGTGATAGCCGGTGGCCTTGATGTTGTCCAGCACCTCGGCGGCACGGGTGAAGCCGTACTGCTTGATGGTGCGGTCCACGATCTTGCCCAGCAGCTTCTTGCCGCAGGTCTCGGTGATCTCATAGTCGAAGAAATGCTCACCGGGGGTGCCGTCGGCGTTGAAGCGGTTGACGAAGCCCAGGGTCTGGGGGATGTTGCGGTTGAAGATGATGCGGCCGGCGGTGCCCCGCACCACGTGGCTCAGCATCTGGCCGTTATACTCCTTGGTGACCCGGACCCACACAGGCTGGTGCATACCGATGATATGCTGGTTGTGGGCCATGAGGACCTCGTCCTCGTCGCGGTAGATGTGGAGATGGGTGTTGGCCTTCTCCTCGTCGGTCAGCTCGTCGTAGGTCTTGCCGGCCAGGGCGAAGTCCACGCCCTCGGGCCAGTACTCGTCGTTGTCCATCTGGCTGACGCCGTTTTCAAACCGCTCGAAGGTCAGGTAGTAGGAGCCCAGCACCATATCCTGGGTAGGCACGGTGACGGGGCCGCCGTCCTGGGGACGGAGCAGGTTGTTGGCGCTGAGCATCAGCAGCCGGGCCTCGGCCTGGGCCTCGGCGGACAGGGGCACGTGAATGGCCATCTGGTCGCCGTCGAAGTCGGCGTTGAAGGCAGTGCAGTTCAGGGGGTGCAGCTTCAGGGCGCGGCCCTCCACCAGCACCGGCTCAAAGGCCTGGATGCCCAGACGGTGCAGCGTGGGGGCGCGGTTGAGCATGACGGGATGGTCCTTGATGATCTCATCCAGGGCGTCCCACACCTCGGTGCGGCCCTTGTCCACCATCTTCTTGGCGGACTTGATGTTGTTGGCGCTGCCGTCCTCCACCAGCTTCTTCATAATGAAGGGGCGGAACAGCTCCAGCGCCATCTCCTTGGGCACACCGCACTGGTAAATCTTCAGCTCGGGGCCCACGCAGATCACGCTGCGGCCGGAGTAGTCCACGCGCTTGCCCAGCAGGTTCTGGCGGAAGCGGCCCTGCTTGCCCTTGAGCATATCGCTGAGGGACTTGAGGGCCCGGTTGTTGGCGCCGGTGACGGGGCGGCCGCGGCGGCCGTTGTCGATGAGGGCGTCCACCGCCTCCTGGAGCATACGCTTCTCGTTGCGGACGATGATGTCGGGGGCGTTCAGCTCAATGAGCCGCTTTAAGCGGTTATTGCGGTTGATGACCCGGCGATACAGGTCGTTCAGATCGGAGGTGGCGAAGCGGCCGCCGTCCAGCTGCACCATGGGGCGCAGCTCCGGGGGAATGACGGGCAGCACGTCGATGACCATCCACTCGGGCTTGTTGCCGCTGATGCGGAAGGCGTCCACGACTTCCAGGCGCTTGACGATGCGGGCCTTCTTCTGGCCGTTGGCGCTGCGGAGCTCCTCGTGGAGCTGCACGCTCAGCTCCTCCAGGTCGATCTTCTGCAGCAGCTTCTTCACGGCCTCAGCGCCCATGCCGGCGTCGAAGTCGTCCTCATACTTCTCCCGCATATCCCGGTATTCCTTCTCGGAGAGGATCTGGTTCTGCATGAGAGGGGTCTCGCCGGGGTCGGTGACGATATAGGCGGCGAAATACAGCACCTTTTCCAGGATGCGGGGGCTGATGTCCAGCAGCAGGCCCATCCGGGAGGGGATGCCCTTGAAGTACCAGATGTGGCTGACGGGGGTGGCCAGCTCGATGTGGCCCATGCGCTCGCGGCGCACCTTGGCACGGGTGACCTCCACGCCGCAGCGGTCGCAGATCTTACCCTTGTAGCGAATCTTCTTATACTTGCCGCAGTGGCACTCCCAGTCCTTGGTGGGTCCGAAGATGCGCTCGCAGAACAGGCCGTCCCGCTCGGGCTTGAGGGTGCGATAGT
>CAMKGX010000011.1 GCA_946412355.1 uncultured Clostridia bacterium | reverse complement strand
AGAGGCGCACTATTCGTGCGCGCAGTAGACTGCAATCCCATTGTCAAAAAACGGCGGAGCCGTTTTTTGACAGGCTCAAACCGGCGTGGCCGCCATCGGTCACGCCGGTTTTATCTTTTGGATTCTGTGGGGCAAATCCGATGCTCGTTATCACTGCGGACAGCAAAAGACCTGCCAGATAAACAGGAAGTTGTCTCTTAGATATGGATTTTAACGTCACCGAAGTCATACAATCCATTTCCCTGTTTCAGTTGCCCGTTCCGCTCAAGCTGCGAAAAATCCTCATGGATCTCACCAATCAGTGAAACGGGTATCGCCATTTTGTGATGGCCGGGGAAAACGCGGCTGACCTCCAGTTCCATCAGGCGCTTTACTGACTGATAAAAAAGCAACGGGTCAGTGCTCGGATAAAAGGCGTCCAGACAGCCTTTGTACACCAAATCGCCGGAATACAAATACCTTCTCTCCTGTTCGTAAAAACAACAGTGCCCGGGAGAGTGTCCCGGCGTGTGCAGCACCCGAATCGTTCGTCCGCCCAAGTCAAAACAATCACCATCATGGAATAGAATCTGCGGTTTCCCCTGAAAGATCTGGTATAAGTCAAGATCGAACTCCTCCGGTAACGTACAGGGCGGTTTTGTCAACTGCTCCTTCACTTCATGCAACGGCAAAGGAAAACCTCCGTCGATCCAATCTTTTTCCGCCTCATGTACTGCAATGCGGTCAAAAAGCCCGTGCCCGCCTATGTGATCCCAATGCACATGCGTTGTCAGCACAGTAACAGGCAGTGTTGTCAGACGATCCACTACGCATTGTATGTTTGAAACCCCAAGACCCGTGTCAATCAAAGCGGACTTGTCCTGCCCGCAAAGCAGATAGCAATGCGTTTCCTCCCAATGCCGATATTCACTTATGGCAAATGTTTGTGCGTCGATTCTCTCAACGGTGAACCAGCCATTCATATCATCATACGGCCTCCTGCCATCTCGGGCATCAAAAGACCTGTCCGACAAACTGGGATTTATGCCTTAAGTTCGTACAAGCGATATATCTTTCGGTACAGCTTGTCAGTAAATAGCATCTTGAAGAACATTCTTTCGATTGGCGTAAGTTCTTTGACCAGCGCGGCGGGAGTGAAGCTGTGCTCTTTTACAAATTTGATCCGAAGTCCGTCGATGATGCTCCCGATAGCATCTATCCCATACAGTTTCGTAACACCGACGTCATTGACGGGGTTTTTATATTTCGATGCTTTTACACCGAATTCGGTATAAACATCCATCAGAATATGAATTTCCCGATACTTTTTATCAAGCGCTTGCAACAACCCCCGTACTTGGCTGTTGGTCAGATACATGCTCAGTCCCTCAAGGACAACGATGGCCGTATCACGATCCGGGAGCATTCCAATCTGTTCGGGCCTGGACGCATCCAAAGCTGTCATATGGTACGTTTCATTTTCCCGAAAATACTTCTTGCGAATCTCTATGACATCCGGAAGATCGCAGTCCACCCATTCAGAACAGGGAGTTTTTACCCTCGTATTCCTACTGTCAAGTCCACACCCAATATGAAGTACCAACGCATCGCGGCTCCGCTGCAGCATACTGTCTGTCCAGTCGTCGAACACACGGGCTCTCATGGCCATATTGTAAGCAAGCCATTTTGACCTGGACTTTCCTCGAATGGGGAAGGCTTCTTCTTTCCATATTCTCTCAGCTGAGGGATCATTCAGGATGATCCCCTGTTGGCTCACCTTTGATTTTCCATACAGCGGAATATAGAGTGTTTTATTCACTTCATTCATGTGATCCTTCTCCCCTGTAAATCCGGATTTGTTTCGGTCATTATACTATTGCCGGTCGGCGCAGTCAATCCTCTGACTTTTGAAGAAAAAGGAGACACTTCCTTACGAAGTGTCTCCCTCAGAGCGCCTTTTTTCACATAAAAAACACCTTACAGCTTCAGCTCCAGATCGCCGTCCTTGATCCAGCCCAGCTTTCGCAGGGGCAGGGCGAGCAGCGGCGTGATCACAGCGGGCAGCACGAAGGAGATCAACGCCAGCCCCAGCCAGTCGGCGGCGGTGATGGCGGCCTTGGCACCGCGGGCCACGTCGGCCACCCAGCCGGTGTACACGCCGATCTGGCCCACAAGGCCGCAGGTGCCCATGCCGCTGGACACTGCCGCGCCGTTCATCTCCAGATGGAACAGGCACGTGGCGATGGGGCCTGTGATGGCGGCGCAGAGGGTGGGGGGGATCCACACCCGCACGTTTTTCACAATGTTGGGCATCTGCAGCATGCTGGTGCCGATACCCTGGGCCACCAGGCCGCCCCACCGGTTTTCCCGGAAGGACATGACGGCGAAGCCCACCATCTGGGCGCAGCAGCCCGCCACGGCGGCGCCGCCGGCCAGGCCGGTAAGCCCCAGGGCGGCGCAGATGGCGGCGGAGGAGATGGGCAGCGTCAGCGCCACGCCCACCACCACCGACACCAGAATGCCCATGAAGAAGGGCTGCAGCTCCGTGGCCCACATGATGAAGCGGCCCACGGCGGCGGCGGCGGCGCCGATGGGGGCGGCAATGAGGGCCGCCACGCCGATGCCCGCCAGGGTGGTGACGATGGGGGTCACCAGAATGTCGATTTTCGTCTCCTTGCTGACGGCCTTGCCGATCTCCGCGGCGATAATGGCCACAAAGAACACCGCCAGGGGGCCGCCGGCCCCGCCCATATAGTTGGTGGCAAAGCCCACGCCGATGAGGGAGAACAGCACCATGGGCGGCGCCTGCAGCGCCCAGCCGATGGCCACCGCCATGGCCGGGCCCACCATGGCCGAGCACAGGCCGCCGATGGTGTAGTGCACCGCGCCGTCCCCCTTGCCCAGGGTGACGATGACGGCGTTCAAAAACCCGATGTGGAACTGCTGGCCCAGGGTATTGAGAATGGTGCCCACCAGCAGCGTGCAGAACAGCCCCTGCGCCATGGCGCTCATGGCGTCGATACAATAACGCTTGGCGGAGAATACGATGTTTTTCCGCTGCAAAAATGCTTTGACTTTTTCCATATTTCACCTCATAAAGGGGGACGACCCCGGAAATCCAGATACGATTATAGTTATTTTTCCGCGGATGTCAACCGCTGCGAATTGCCACTTTTCATCCGGGGTAAAAAGGTATATAATCATACTGTTGTGAAAAAGCCCGAAAGGGAGGGATACCATGCGCTTTACCCGCAAGGAGATCATGCAGGACGTGTATCTCACGTACCTGCACCAGCGCAAGTTCAAAACGTGCCTGCTCAGCGTGCAGCTCATCGCCGACCTGCGCCGGGAGACGGCGGGGTATAACGCCCTGGTGCCGGCGGTGCTGCGCCGGGGCACCATGCGCCATCCGGACATGGAGAGCCTCAGCGCCGCCCTGGACGCCCTCTACGGCGCCACCATCGACTATACCGTTCGCAAGAAAGGGGAGCGGCAGTGCGTGGGCTTCGTGGCCCAGTGCGTCGACGACGCCTTCGCCCCCGGCCGGGAAAAGCTGCTGGAGCCGGTGACGGAGCTGATGGGTGAGATGCTGCTGGACCCCGTCACCCGCAACGGCCGCTTTATGCCGGCGTATGTGGACAGCGAGCGCCAGAATCTGCTGGACGCCATCCGGTCGCTGAAAAACGACAAGCGGGACTGGGCGGACGTGCGCTTGATGCAGGAGATGTGCGCCGATGAGCCCTACGGCGTGCTGCGCCTGGGCGACGAGGACACCGTAAGCCGCATCAACCACCAGAAGCTGTACCGCCACTACCAGGCGCTGCTCACCACCGCGCCGGTGGAGATATTCTACTGCGGCAGCGCCGACGAGAGCCGGGTGGAGACGGCGCTGCTGTCCGCCCTGGCGTCTCTGCCCCGGGGACGGGTGGCCCGGCCGGAGCCCATTGTGCTGCGCCGCGCCCCGGAGGAGCCCCGGTACGTGGTGGAGGAGATGGACGTTACCCAGGGCAAGCTGTCCATGGGCTGGCGCTGCGAGACCGACGATATCCCCGCCATGATGATGGCCAACCTGCTCTTTGGCGGCAGCAGCAATGCAAAGCTGTTTATGACCGTCCGGGAGCAGCTCTCCCTGTGTTACTACGCCTCTTCCGGCTTTGCCCGGTCCAAGCGGATTATGACCGTGTCCAGCGGCATCGAGGTCAAGGATTACGACCAGGCCCTGGCGGAGATCCTCCACCAGCTGGACCTGGTGTGCCAGGGCCAATGGGAGCCCTGGGAGCTGGAAAGCGCCCGGGCCGCTATGGACTCCGCCCTGACAGCCCTGAGCGATTCCCAGGGCGCTATGGAGAACTACTGCCTGGGCCAGAATGCCCTGGGGCTGGATGAGACGCCGGAGGAGCTGCTCGCCGCCCTGCAATCCGTCACCCGGGAGCGCATCATGGCGGCGGCCCAAGCAGCCCGACTGGACACCGTCTATTTCCTGAAAGGGAAGGAGGAGACCCCATGCTGACCGAATATCCCCGCATCGGCGAGCGGGTGCGCCGGGAGACGCTGCCCAACGGTCTCCCCGTCATCATCGTGGAGAAAAAGGACTATCGCCGCAAATACGCCATGTTTGCCACCCGGTACGGCGGCATGGACATGCGCTTTCAATCCCGGGGCAGGTGGGTGGACACCCCTGCCGGCATCGCACACTATCTGGAGCATAAAATGTTCGATACCGAGGACGGCAACGCCCTCCAGGAGCTGGCGAAGAACGGCGCCGAGCCCAACGCCTTTACCGCCAACGATATGACCTGCTACTATTTCGACTGCACCCACCATTTTACGGACAACCTGCGGCTGCTGCTGTCCTTTGTGTCGGTGCCCTATTTCACCAACGAGAGCGTGGCAAAGGAGCAGGGCATTATTGCCCAGGAAATCCGCATGATTGAGGATAACCCGGAGTGGCAGGTCTACCACAATCTGATGCAGTGCCTGTACCACAACAGCCCCGCCAAGACCCCGGTGGCCGGCAGCGTGGACAGCATCCGCAAAATCACCGCCAAAACCCTGTACCGCTGCCATAAGGCGTTCTACACCCCGGCCAATATGTGCCTGGTGGTGGTAGGCGACGTGGACGGCGACGAGGTGCTGGCCCTGGCCAACGAAGTTCTGGGCAGCGAAAAGGGCAAGCCCATCCCACGGGACTACGGCGCGGAGGAGGATTTGTTGCCCGCCCAGAAGGAGACCGCCATCGCCATGGAGGTGTCCATGACCAATTTCCTGGCGGGCTGCAAGTGCCCGCCCCTGGGCGACGGCGAGGAGCGGTATCGCCTGGACATCATCGGCGATCTGGCCTGCGGCATTCTGCTGGGCGAGTCCAGCCCCCTGTATGCCCGGCTCTACGCCCAGGGCCTCATCAACGGCACCTTTGGCTACGACTACGACGCCCTCCCCGGCGTTGCCTACCTCACCTTCGGCGGCGACAGCGCCGACCCCCACGCGGTGGTGGACGCGGTGCTGGCCGAGGTGGCGCGGCTGCAGCGGGAAGGGCTGGATGAGAGCTATTATCTCCGGGTGCGCAACGCCAATCTGGGGGACACCATTCGCAGCCTCAACAGCTTTGAGAGCATTGCCATCGGCTTTGTGGAGGGCTGCTTCCACGGCTTTGACCCCAACCGCTTCCCCGAGATTTACGACGCCATCACCACCGGGGACATCCTCCGTTTCCTGGGCGAGAACGTGACCCGGGAACGGCTGGCCATATCCATCATCACCGCAAAGGAAGGTTAAGCTATGCGCATTATGACAGACAGCCCCATCCGTTTCCCCGGCCTTTTGGGGGACTGGACCTTCACCGCTTCGTCCAAGGCGCTGAACGTGGGCCACGGCATCTACTGGTACGGCATCCTCATCGCCCTGGGCGCCCTGCTGGCGGTGCTGGTGTGCATGAAGCAGAAGGAAAAATACGGCATCACCGAGGACGACCTGCTGGACACCGTGCTGTGGGGCCTGCCCCTAGGCGTCATCGGCGCCCGTATCTATTACGTCATCTTTTACCTGGACCTGTACCGTAACAGCGACGGCAGCCTCAACTGGGGCGAGATAATCGCCATCTGGGACGGGGGCCTTGCCATCTACGGCGGCGTCATCGCCGCGGTCATCACCATTTTGGTCATCGCCCGCCGGAAGGGCTACCCTTTCTTCGCCATGATGGACGTGGTGGTCATCGGCCTGTTCATCGGCCAGGCGGTGGGCCGCTGGGGCAATTTTATGAACCGCGAGGCCTTCGGCGCCGAGACTACCCTGCCCTGGCGCATGGAGCTGATTACCACCTCCGGCCAGGCGGTGTGCGTCCATCCCACGTTCCTCTATGAGAGCCTTTGGAACGTGGTGGGCCTTATCCTGCTGCTGGCGGTGGTGTCCAGGGCCCGCCATTTCGACGGCGAGAACACCTGGTTCTACTTCCTGTGGTACGGCCTGGGCCGGGTCTGGATCGAGGGCCTTCGTACCGACAGCCTGTACCTCTTCGGCTGGCAGCTCTTCGGCCAGCCCATCCGCGTCAGCCAGGCGCTGAGCGCAGTGATGATTGTGGTGTCGGCTGTTATGCTGCTGTACCATTTGAAGCTGCACCCCCACGACAAGAGCGAGCTGTACGTCCACCGCAAGGCGGCACAATCCGCCGCCGAGGGTGAGAAGGCAGACGCCGCCGAAACGGAAAAACCCGCCGCCGAAAGCGAAAAAGCAGAATAAAAGAATCCCCTCACCGCATGGGTGAGGGGATTTCTCTGTGTATCAGCACTCAGTAGATAATGCGCCGTGCGCCGGAGTAGCGCTTCACGTAGGTGTTGCTACTCAAAGAGGACGTAATCACACCCACGCCGTAGGTGGAGGCGTGGACGAACTGGTCGTCACCGATGTAGATGCCCACGTGGCCGTAAGGGACACCACTGCCGGTAAACAGCACCAGATCACCGGGCTGCAGCTCGGACTTGTCCACCGCAATGCCGCAGGAAGCCTGTCCGGTGGCGCCGTGGGGCAGGCTATAGCCATACAGCCCATAGACGTACATAGTCAGCCCGGAGCAGTCGAAGGCAGTGGGGCCGGCGCCGCCGTATACGTAGTCACAGCCCACATACTCCAACGCCTTGGCGGCGATCTCCGCGCCGGTGCCGGTGCCCGTCACAGTGACGGTAGTCTGGGTGGTTGGGGCGGTTTGCTGTGCAGGCGCAGCCACTGCCTTGCTCACCAGCGCCACATAATCGCCGGACACGTAGCCGGATTTCCCGGCGGCGGTGACGGCGTACCAGCCCTTTTCAAAGCCGGTGACGGTGACGCCCGCGCCCTTGGAGAGCGTGGTCACCACGCTGCCGCTGGTAGCGGCGGCCGAGCGCACGTTGACGCTGTCGCCGGTCACCTTGCCGTTGGTGCTCAGGCCGCTGGCAGAGCTCTTGGCGTCCACGAACTGGGCGGACATATAGCCGCTCTTGCCGTCGTATTTCACCTGATACCAGCCGTTTTCCATGCCGGTTATTGCCACCGCAGCGCCCTTGCCCAGGGTGGTGATGATGGCGCTGCTGCCATCGGCGGCGGCGCGCATCCGCACGTCGGAGCCGGTCACCAGCCCCAGCGCCTTTACGGATGTGGTGCTGCTGCCAAAGGCGGCCTCCGCCTTTTTGGCGGCTTCCTCGGCGGCCTTTTTGGCGGCTTCTTCCGCCGCCTTGCGGGCGGCTTCTTCGGCGGCCTTCTCGGCGGCGATGCGCTGCTCCTCGGCGATGCGCTCCGCCTCTTCGGCCAAAGCGTCGTCCCGGACAGCCACGGCGATGTCGTGGGCATCACGGGCCAAGTCTCTGACCTCCAGGCGCACGGCGGGCAGCTGGTCCAGGGACACGGCGGCGGTCAGCGGCGCGGCGGAATAGGCCGCCACCGCCACAGAGGGGTCAACCGATTCCTGGGGCACCACCTTTGCTGCCAGCATCACCACGGCGGAGAGCAGAACCACCAGCGCTGCCAGCAGCGTTGTCAGCTTCCGTCTCATGGCTTACAGCTTGCCGGACAGGGCGCGTTCCAGCCAGATGGCACCCACGTCCATGGCGGCGTACAGGCTGTCCTTCTCCGACTTCTTCACCACCCGGTCCCGGGATTTCAGGTCCGGGTCGGTAAGCTGGAGCTGCACGCTGACCTTGGTGGCCACGTCCATATCCTGCTCCTTCCTGGTGTCCAGAATCTGGAACATCACAATGTACTTGTCGGCCATGGAGCCGTAATAAATCAGATTGTCGATGCGGCGCAGGGGGTGTCCCTTATATACCAGACCTTCGGTCTTCTTCTCGTCAGCCATATTCATTCCTCCGTTTACACATATTCACAGATGCTAATAGTTTACCATAGAATAGGGTAGATGTCAAACCGCCCCGGACAGGAAATAAAAGGAAAAGCGCCCCGCCGAAGGCGGGGCGCTTTGAGCCTGTCAAAAAACGGCATAGCCGTTTTTTGACAATGGGATTGCAGTCTACTGCGCGCACGAATAGTACGCCTCCGGCGCACTATTCGCACACTTCGTAGCCTGAGAAGTGAAAAAACTGACGCGCATGTCGTCAGTTTTTTCGGATTTCATGGGTTCGCGCCTGCGGGCGCGAAATCTGCGATGCTTTTTTGACAATCTGAAAGCGCCCCGCCGAAGGCGGGGCGCTTTCTATCGCAAAGAGGGGTTAAATGGTTTTATTCGTGGCGCAGGGCCTCGATGGGGTTCAGCTTGCTGGCCTTCACGGCGGGGGCCAGGCCGAACACGATGCCGATGACCATGGAGAACACCACCGCAATGAGGCACGCGCTGCCGGATATGGCCACCGGCGTGCCCATGACGTGGGACAGCATGTACGCAAGGCCGATGCCGCAGCCCACGCCCAGGAGACCGCCCAGGGAGGTCAGCACCGCCGCCTCCGTCAGGAACTGCCAGCGGATGCGGCTCTGCTGGGCGCCGATGGCGATTTTCAGGCCGATCTCCCTTGTGCGCTCCGTCACCGACACCAGCATGATGTTCATCACGCCGATG
This sequence comes from uncultured Clostridia bacterium, assembly GCA_946412355.1. GTDB lineage: Bacteria > Bacillota > Clostridia > Oscillospirales > Oscillospiraceae > Vescimonas. The sequence continues at coordinate 38,826 of CAMKGX010000011.1, read as the reverse complement.
CCGCCCACCACCAGAGAGATGGCGGCAATCCAGATGAGCTGGCTGTTGGCGCTGGAGGTGAGGTTTTGCAGGTCGGAGGCCTGTTTCAGCAGGTCGTCGGCCTGGTACTTCACCTTGTCGGAGGTGACGTTGGTCTCGTTGATGGCCTTGGCCACGTTGTCGCCGGCGTAGGTCATGGCGTCGGTGCTCTTGGCCCGGACGGCCACCTTCTGGGGCTCGTCGTAGCGGTAGATCACGCTCCAGGTCTCCCCGGGGATGAAGATGCTGTTGGAGCCGTTGCCGGCATACATCCAGTAGTCCTGCAAGGAGTTGATCACCGGGCCGCTGCCGCCGTTCTTGGACACCACGCCCACCACGGTGAAGGGCTCACCCTGCATTTCAATGGTACATCCCACCGGGTTCTCGCCGGTAAACAGGCTGCGGGCGGTGTTGCTGTCTACCAGCGCCACCTTGCGGTGCTGGGTGAAATCGGAATCGATAAAGCCGCGGCCGTAGTTGACGGTGTAGTCATTCACAGAGAAATAATGGCTGTCCACGCCGTAGACGGAGCCGGAGAAATTGGTGTTGCCGTAGTACACGTTGTCGCTCCACTGGCGCTGATAGTACAGGGAGACCTCCTCCACGCCGTCCAGCTTCTCCAGCTCGGAGCGGCGCTCCTCGGTGAGGGGCGTCACGCCCTGGGGAGGATCGGACCAGCTCATGTCGTACTCGTAGCCGTCCTGTGTCAGCTGCACGGTCACCACGTTGGTGCCCTGGCCGATGAGGTTCTGCTTAATCTGCTCGTTGGTGCCCTTGATGGTGGACACAATGGTGATGATGGCGGCAATGCCGATGATGATGCCCAGCATGGTCAGGAAGGAGCGGAGCTTGTGGCTCCACACGCCCTGGAGGGCCAGAGATACGTTTTCCAGCATATTGTCGCCTCCTTAATAGTTATAGAGCTGGTCGGGAGTGGCCTCCTGGGTCTTTGCCCCGTCTGCCACGTCCTGCCCGTAAGGGAAGGCCACGTAGTCGTCCTGGGTCAGTCCGCCCCGGATCTCCGTGTAGCTGCCCCACAAATCGGCGCCGGTGACCACGTCCCGCTTTTCCAGCAGTCCGTTCTCGCCCCGGACGTACACGTAGCTCTTGCCGTTGTCCACCCGGATGAACATGCTCTCCAGGTACCAGGCGTTCTTGCTGCTGCCGCTGCGGTAGGAGATATCCACGTAGTCGTTGGGCTGCAGATTGGCGTCCTCGGACACAAAGGCCTTGAAGGGATAATAGGACACGTTCTGGTTGCCGTTGCTCCAGCCGGACTGGCTGGCGGGATAGTCCTCCACGGACACGATGGTGCCCTCGCAGCTTACACCGGTCATCCAGGAGCTGATCTGCACCGTGTCGCCAATCTGCACGTTGCCCAGCTCCAACTCGCTGATAACGCCGCTGACGTAATATCCGCCGCCGCCGGACACCTCCACCACGGCCTCGCCGTTCTGGTAGGCCTCCTTGGGGTCCCGCACGGCCTTCACCACGCCGTCCATCTCGCTGTACACCGAGGCGTCTGCCACCTCGCTGCTCTTGCGCTGGAAGTCAATCTGGGCGATTTTCAGGCTCACCTGGGCCTGGTCAATCTCCTGCTGGAGCTGGGCTTTTTTGGCCTGTGCGTCAATTTCATCCTTGGGCATATCGGCGCGGGCCATGTTCTCCTCCAGACCCCGGATGTGCTTGCGCAGCTCTGCCACCTTAGCGTCGGCGGAGGCGGCGTCATCAGCGGTGGGAATCACCAGGCTGGGCTCGTAGAGGGAGATGGTGTCGTGGCCGTCACCGGCCAGAATGACGCCCTGCACCACGTAGTCGCCCAGGGAATCACTGTGGTGATAAATCACCAGGTAGATTTTCTCGGAGTCGCCAATGCCGCTGTTGCTGCGGACGGCGGCCAGGCCGTCGGGAGTGAAGAGCGTATCCTGCATCAGCAGAGGGTGGGCCTCAGTGCCGTCCTTCACGGCGATGAGGTCTACATCAGGCACAGGAGCGCCGTCAGGGCGATTGGCCTGCTCACGGGCGGCCACCTCCGCTGCTGCCAGCTCCGTTTCCAGCTTTGCCTTCTCCGCTTCCCAATACTTCTTATTGCGAAGCCGCTCCAGGGTCTCCATCCGCTCTTTCAAAGCGTCTACGGCGCTCTCCTGCCGGGCCAGGGCGATTTTGGTCCGCTCCAGGTCCAGGCTGGTGAGGGTGGTATCGTAGCTCAGCAGCTTGTCGCCCTTTTTCACCGTCTGGCCCTCGGTGACATACACCTGGGACACGGTCTGGCTCTCAGACAGGTAGATTTTCTGCAGCTTGTCGGTGGTGACGGTGCCGCTGCTCTGGGAGCTGTTGCCCCACTCGTTGGTGGTCATAAAGCTCTCCACCGGGTACACGTTCACCGGCTTGCGGCGGGCGGTGCGCAGCACAGTGAGAATGCCCCACACCGCTGCCACCACCGCCGCGGCGATCACCACGCCGAGGATCACTTTTTTCACAGTCTTGCTCATACTTCCACACCTCCCGAGAGGATGCCGTCCCGGATGGTCCGGGTCATCTGGGCATGGCGGGCGATGCCGGCGTCATGGGTAATCATGATGATGGTGGCGCCGCTGTCCTCGTGGAGCTGCTGAAACAGCTCCATCACCTGGGCGCCGCTGGCGCTGTCCAATGCGCCGGTGGGCTCGTCGGCCAGCAGCAGCTTGGGCTTTCCCACGATGGCTCTGGCAATGGCCACCCGCTGGCACTGACCGCCGGAGAGCTGGTCGGGCCGATGGTCGATACGGTCGGCAAGGCCCACCGTCTCCAGTGCCTGCCGCGCCAGCTCCAGCCGCTGGGCCTTCTTCATGCCGCCGTACAGCAGGGGCAGGGCCACGTTCTCCAGGGCCGTCAGCTTGGGCAGCAGGTGGAAGCTCTGGAACACGAAGCCGATCTCCTTGTTCCGCACCGTGGCCAGCTCCTTGGCAGAGCAGGCGGTGATGTCCCGGCCGCCCAGGGAGTAGCTGCCGCTGGTGGGCACGTCCAGGCAGCCGATGATGTTCATCAAGGTGGTTTTACCGCTGCCGGAGGGGCCCATGATGGCAAGGTAGTCCCCCTCGTTGACGGTGAGATTCACGTTTTTCAGCACGCGGGTCACCGTTTTGCCCATGGGGTAATCCTTGCAGATGTCATGCATTTCCAGGATCATGTGTTGTCGCCTCCCGCAATGGCCTCCTCGGGAATGACCTCCATGCCCTCCATCGGCACCTCGCCTTCGCCGTAGAAAGCGCCATCCTCCATGGCCTCGTCGCCCATCATGCCGTCGTCCATCATCATGCCGCCGTCCATCATGCCCTCGTCAAAGCCCGCCATGTCGCCGCCGCCGAAGTTGCCCTCGTCATAGGTGACGCAGGTCATGCCAGCCACCAGGCCCTCATCGGGGAAGGCGATATAGTCGTCAGGGGTCAGGCCCGTTTCCACCACGTAGGTGTCCATCATCTCGTCATAGTCTCCCAGGGTCACGCTGCGCTTTTCCAGCTTGCCCCGGCTGTCCTGGGCCCACACGAAGGGGCTGCTGTCCGCGTCCACGATGTACCAGGAGGGCAGGTGGATGGTGTTGGCGTCGGCCACGGCGTCCTGGCCGTAGTCCGGCTCAATGAACACGTGCTGGCCCAGCAGCAAGCCCTCGCTGTCATTCAGCGTGACATAGAAGGGGTATTTGCTGGACTGGGTGGTATCGTCACCGCCGCCGTAGTAGTTGTTGTTGTTGCCCTGGGCGGGGTTGTTCCAATCCACCTCGTTGATAGTGCCGTGCCACACCGCGTCGCTGACCCGGCTGCGCAGCAGCACGTCCATGCCCATCTGCAGGGCGGAGGCGTTGTTCTCGTTGACGTAGCCCTTCACCCGATAGCCGCCGGTCTGCACAATGGTCATAAAGGGCTTGGGGTTACCCATCTCGTCATTAGAGCCATTCTCATTGATGGCCTTCACCACGCCGGATACGGGGGAATTGACGGTGACGTTTTTCAGCGCCGCCGCCAGACGGTCAATCTCCATATTCTTGGTGGAGATATTGTACTTCTGCTCCACGATGTCGGCGTTGGCCTCCCGAATCATGAGCTGATAGGTCTTCAGCTCCTCACCGGAGAGGGACTTGGCGGTCTCCTCGTATTCGGCCTTCTCCTTCTCCTTGTCGGCCAGGGCGTTCTTCATCCGTTCCAGCTCCAGCCTGGCCCGCTCCAGATCCATGCTGGTCTGGGCGGTGTCATAGGTGAACAGGGGCTGGCCCTCCGTTACCTCGTCGCCCACGCTGACCTTCACGGAGGCCACCTTGCTGTTGCTGTCGGCCTTGATCTCCGTCTCGCCCTGGGCGGTGACCACGCCGGCAAACCGCTCGGCCAGGCCCACGGAGCCCATGCCGCAGATCATGCTGACGCTCTGCACCGACGCCTCGCCTTCCGCGCTGCCGCCGCAGCCCGCCAGCAGGCCCAGGCACAGGGCCAACACCAGGAGAAGTGCTGTTTTTTTCATGTCGCGTTACCTCTTTTCTCAATTTGCGTTTCGCTGCTTCATTAGACGCACGTACAGCGAAATGCGTTCCCGTCTTCGGGGAAATAAAGCGTATTAATTGCGTTAATACACTTATAGCGCAAATGCCCCATAAAGTCAAGGGGCATAGTGACGATATCCTATGCCGGCACATGGTGACATATCGCCAATATCACCAGAGCTTTTGCCGCTTTCGGAACAATGACGGGGCGGGGACAGAAAAAATGCGGACTGCCGTAAAGCAGTCCGCATAATAAGGGCGTCAGATGTCCAGATAGTGCTTCACCAGCACCTGCAGCAGCTCGTCCCGGTCGATTTTGCAGATGAGGGAGCGGGCACCGTTGTGGTTGGTGATATAGGTGGGGTCCTCCGACAGGATATAGCCCACGATCTGGTTCACGGGGTCGTAGCCCTTTTCCCGCAGGGCGTCGTACACATTGGAAAGCACGTGGCGCACCTGCTCGTCCCGGTCCTCCGCCACGTTGAACTTACGGGTAAAATCATCCATTACAGCACCACCCCTCCTATATATTTCACAGTATACGCCAAAAAGATGCGGCTGTAAAGAGAAATCTTTTTGCAATTACACCAATCAGCGGCTGCGCAGCTCCACCTCGAACCGCTTTACCAGCTTCTTGATGGTGGCAGCGGCGCACTGCTCGATTTCCTCGGAGGTCAGGGTCTTTTCGTCGGAGCCGATGGTGAGCCGCAGCGTCACCGATTTTTTCCCGGCGGGAATCTGCTTGCCCCGGTATTCGTCCACGAAGGCCACGCCCCGCAGCAGCGGGTTGTGGCTGGCCATAATGGTCTGCACCATGTCCACGCACTTCACCGCGCCGTCGCACAGCACGGAGATGTCGTAGTCGGTCATGGGGTACTCGGGCAGGTGGGTGAAGGTGTTGGTGCGGGAGCGGAAGGGCTTCAGGGCGTCCACGTCCAGCTCAAAGAGCATCACGTTCAGGTTCTTGATGCCGCAGCCCATGGAGGCCTTCTTGCTCAGCAGCGCCAGGTTGCCGATGATGTCGTCGCCCAGGCAGATGTTGAGCCACACCACGTTGTCGGCCCACACCGGCTTTTCCTTCTGGCACAGGGTAAAGCCCTCCATGTGGGTGTAACGGGGCATCATCTCGATAACGCCCTTGGCCTTGCGGAACAGGGGGGTCACGTCCTTGGCGGCGGAGGCGAAGGCGCCGGCGATGTTCTTGCGCTGCAGCGGCAGCTTTTCGGCGGGGTCATAGGGGCTGGTGTAGCCCTCGTCCTTGAAAATCTGGGTGCCCTCAAAGATGGCAAAGTCGGTGTAGTACCGCTCGTTCTTCACCACCGCCTTGCACAGGTTGGGCAGCAGGGAGGAGCGGACGAACCGCTCGGCGGGGGAGGGGGGCGTAGCCAGGGTCAGAATGCCGTCGGTGGATTGCAGCACGGCGTTCACGTACTGCTCCTCCATCCAGGGATAGGAGAAAATCTCCTGCATGCCGCAGCGGAAGGCCAGGTATTCCCGGATCTTCCTGTCGATGTCCACCTCCAGCTGGTTGATGGCGCCGGTAAAGGAGGTGGTGATGGGGGTGGGCTCGAAGTTCTCGTAGCCGTACATCCGGGCCACTTCCTCCATGATGTCCGCCTTGATGGACACGTCGCCGGTGGAGCGCCAGGTGGGGCACACCACGTGCATGTTGTCGCCGTCGAAGGTGATGGTGTAGCCCATCAGCTCCATCTTCCGGCGGATGTCCTCGTTGGGAATGCGCTTGCCCAGCCGCCGCTCCAGCCAGGTGAGGGACACGTCGATCTGGGCGGGCGCCAGGGCCTTGGGATAGATGTCCACCAGGGCCGTCACCTGCATGTCGGGATACAGCTCCCGGAAGAGCTGCATGGACAGGTCCAGCGCCTGCTGGCACCGCTCCGGGTCGATGCCCTTTTCATACCGGGAGGAGGCCTCGGTGCGGTTGTCGTACTTCAGCGCCGTGCGGCGGATGCCCCTGGCGGCAAAGTTGGCGATCTCCAGCTTCACGCTGTGGGTGGAGGGCAGGATGCTGTCCTTGGCGCCGCCCATGATGCCCGCCAGGCCCACCGGGCCCTCGGCGTCGGCGATCACCAGGTCGTCAGAGGTGAGTGACAGGGCCTTGTCGTTGAGCAGCGTCAGCGTCTCGCCGTCCCTGGCCCGGCGCACGGTGATGGGGCCGTGGATGCGGTCGCAGTCGTAGGCGTGGGAGGGCTGGCCGGTGGCCAGCATCACGTAGTTGGTCACGTCCACCAATGCGTTGATGGGCCGCATGCCCACCCGCCAGATGCGGCTTTGCATCCAGAAGGGGGCGGGCTTCACGCTCAGACCCTCGATCTGGGCGCACATGCACCGGGGGCAGCGCTCCGTGTCCTCCACCACCGCCGTGACGGCCTCACCGGTGACGGTGGCGCGGTCAAAGGGGGTAAAGGGCTTCAGCGGCAGCTCGTACAGGGCCGCCAGCTCCCGGGCGATGCCGTAGTGGCCCCACAGGTCGGGCCGGTTGGTCATGGACTTGTTGTCGATTTCCAGAATGACGTCGTTCAGGTCCAGGGCGTCGGCAATGGGGGTGCCGGCAGGGGCGTCAAAGGCGGACAGGTCCACCACCGTGCCCTCGTCGGTAAAGGGGAACAGGTCAAAAAGGCCGATTTCCGAGGAGGCGCAGATCATGCCGAAGCTGGGCACGCCCCGCAGCTTGGTCTCCTTGATTTCCACCGGCTCGCCCTCGCCGTGCCAGCGGCAGAAGGCGCCGGGCTTGGCCACCGCCACCTTCATGCCCTCGTACAGGTTGGTGCCGCCGCAGACGATGTCCTTGATCTCGCCGCCGATGTCGGTCTTGCAGATGCGCAGCTTGTCGGCGTTGGGATGGGGCTCGATTTTCTCCACCACGCCGATGACCATATTGTCGAAGGATTTGCCAAGGTCTTCCGCGCCCTCCACCTCCACGGTGGACATGGTCAGGTCATAGCTCAGCCGGGTCAGGTCCATATCCGCAGGCAGGTCCACGTAGTCCCGGAGCCATTGCATAGAAACTTTCATGTTGTCAGCCCTCCTTTTATCGGAACTGCTCCAGGAAGCGCAAATCGCCTCCGTGGAACAGGCGGATGTCGTCCACGCCGTAGCGCATCATCACCAGCCGGTCCAGGCCGATGTTGACGTAGAAGCCGGTGTACTCGTCGGGGTCCAATCCCGCGGCGCGCAGTACGTTGGGGTGGGGGGTGCCGCCGGGCATGATCTCAATCCAGCCCACGTGCTTGCACACGCTGCAGCCCTTGCCGCCGCACACCAGGCAGCCCATGTCGATTTCAAAGCCGGGCTCCACAAAGGGGAAGAAGCCCGCCCGCATACGCACCGGCACGTCCCGGCCGAACACCTTGGAGAGAATGCTCTTGATCATCACCTTGCCGGCGGTGAAGGTAAAGTCCTTGTCCACCACCAGCGCCTCATACTGGAAGAAGGCCCGCTCGTGGCGCGCGTCGGTGGTCTCGTTGCGGTACACCCGGCCGGGGTACACGAAGCGGTAGGGGGGCTTGTGGGTCTGGAGATACCGCACGCTGCCACCGGTGAGATGGGGCCGCAGGCACAGCCTGTCGCCGCCGTGGCCCTGGTCGTGGCCCGCCAGCCAATAGGTGTCCATGCTCTCCCGGGCGGGGTGATCCGGCGGGAAATTCAGCCGGTCGAAGCCGTAGAGCTCGCTGGTGATCTCCGGCTCCTCAAAAATCTCAAAGCCCATGGACCGGAAGGCGTCGTTCAGGTCGTAGCACATCTGGGTGATGGGGTGCAGTCCGCCGCTGGGGGGCATAGTGCCCGGCACGGTGATGTCGAAGTCCTCCGCCACCTCGCTGGCCTTCATCTTCAGGTCGTTGCGGCGCTCATCCATCTGTGCCGTCAGCTTTGTCTTCACCTCGTTGACCATCCGGCCCATCTCCGGCCGCAGGGCCACGTCCACCTTGGGCAGCTCCTTCATCAGCGCCGTCAGGGGGCTCTGCTTGCCCAGCAGGAAGGCTTTCACATCCTGCAATTCCGCCTCGCTGGAAGCGGCCTCGATTTTGGCAAGACCCTCCCGCAGCAGGGCGTCCAGCTTTTCTCTCATGGTTCGCTCCTCCTTATTAGTAAAGGTAGTGTATGGGATAAAAAAACACCTTTCCTCCCACGTAAAAATGGGACGAAAGGCATTGACCTCCGTGGTACCACCCACATTCGCGGCATGGCCGCGCACTCGTTTGGCCCCATAACGGAGGCAGACCCGGCCGCGCATTTCCTCGCGGCAGCTCCCGGGCGAACACCGCGCCACCCCATAAGCCGGCTTTCAGCCGCTGACCGACTCTCTCTTGCTGGGGCCTCCGCTGCGGATTTTCCCGTTCATCGCTTTTCACTGAAGACTATTTATACCATATTTTTTCCGCCATGGCAAGGCTTTTTTGCGATTGACAGGGGTGTTATACTATGAAATAATGATGCAGAAGGCGAAAAGAGAGGGGAGGGGAGCGCCATGACGGAGCTGACGGCGGCCTATGTGGCGGAGCATCTGCCCCGCCGCGACCCGGAGGGCCACAAGGGTGATTTCGGCAAGGTGCTGTGCCTGTGCGGCAGCGTGGGCTATACCGGCGCCCCGGTTTTCGCCTCCCGCGCCGCCGTGCGCACCGGGTCAGGCCTGGTGTTTTTAGGCGTACCGGAGCCCATCTGGCCCGTGGCGGCGGTGAAGTCCGACGAGGCCATGCCCTTCCCGCTGCCTGCTTCGGAGGGCAGGCTGTCCCTTGCCGCCGAAGGGGAGATTCGCCGCCGCCTGGCGCAGTGCGACGCCGCCCTCATCGGCTGCGGCCTGGGCCGGGGCCAGGAGACGGACGCACTGACCCGCTGCCTGCTGGATGCGGAAATACCCCTGGTGCTGGACGCCGATGGCATAAATGCCCTGGCGGGGCATATAGATGTGTTAGACAAGCGTAAGGGCCGCGTCACTGTGCTGACGCCCCATGCCGGGGAGTTCACCCGGGTGGGGGACTTGTCCCGCGGACGGGAGGCTTCCGCGTCGGCCTTTGCCCAAGCCCACGGCGTCGTGCTGGTGCTGAAAGGCCATCGCACCGTCATCGCCGCCCCCGACGGCCGCCTGGCGGTGAACCCCACCGGCAACAGCGGCATGGCCAAGGGCGGCAGCGGCGACGTACTTGCCGGCATGGTGGTAAGCCTGCTGGGCCAGGGTATGGCGCCCTTCGAGGCCGCCTGCTGCGCTGTGTATCTCCACGGCCTTGCCGGGGATCTGGCGGCGGCGGAGCTGACGGAGCGGGCCATGACGCCCTCGGATATGCTCCTGCGCATCGGCGGGGCCTTCCGGGCGGTGGAAGGGAAGTAACCCACAGCCTCCCTCGGTAACCGCTGCTCCATTTCCTCTTCGGCGCTTTGCGGTCTTTTTACGCCACAATTTTGTCTCAAAATCTTGAAATACAAAAAGTATTTCCGCGATTTTTCACCTTCATTGTGACGCAAAAATCCTCACAAATCGCTCTTGCGGAAATGAATCATCGGTTACGCCAAAGGAGGCAGTATGAAGCGATATTGTGTTTTCGGCGTCATCCCCCTGCTGCTGTGGGGCCTCTGCGGCTGCGGCAGCGGCGTCACCCGGGCCCAGTCCATCCAGGAGCAGTACAGCCGCCTGGCCACGGCGGAGATGGAGGCGGAGGTGGTGTGCCATTTAGGCGACGAGAGCCGCACCTACACCCTCTCCTGCACGCTGGACGGCGACACCGCCACCACGGTGGTCCTTGCCCCGGAGGAGCTGCAGGGCGTCACCGCCACCGTGTCCCCCGACGGCCTCTCCGTCACCTATGACGGCACCTCTCTCCCGGCGGGGGAGCTGGAGGACGTGGCCCCGGCCAACTGTCTGCCCTACCTGCTCCACGCCCTGGGCAGCGGCTATCTTTTAGAGGAGAGCCGGGAGACATTGGGGGACGTGGCCTGCTACCGCCTGGCCTTGGACACCACCGCGCAGAGCGGCGACAAGGTGGTCTGCACCGTCTGGATTGACGCCGACACCCTGGTGCCCCGGTACGCCGAGTGCAGCCGGGACGGGCAGACGTTTTTGACAGTACAAATGCTGGCCTTTTCCTGCACGGTCAGCCAGCCTACGGAGGAATAATATGGAATCGACACTAAAGAGAACATGGGCCGAGGTGGATCTGGACGCCATCGCCCACAATTACGACGTGCTACGCCGCCGCGTGGGGGAAAACGTGAAATTCCTGGGCGTGGTGAAGGCCGACGCCTACGGCCACGGCTCCGTCATGGTCAGCCGGGTGCTGCAGGAAAAGGGGGCCGACTATCTGGCCGTCAGCTCCATGGACGAGGCCATGGAGCTGCGCAATAACGGCATCACCATGCCCGTCCTCATCCTGGGCCACACCCCCAAGGAGCAGGTGGGGCGGCTGATGGAACTGGGCATCACCCAGGCCGTCACCTGCCAGGCCAAGGCGGTGGAGTACAGCGCCGAGGCCGTCCGCCTGGGCGGCACGCTGAAGGTGCATATCAAGGTGGACACCGGCATGTCCCGCCTGGGCTACCTCTGCCAGGGGCCTCATTTCGACACCGGCGTGGACAGCATCTGCCGCGACTGCGCCCTGCCGGGCCTGGAGGCCGAGGGCATCTTCACCCACTTCGCCGTATCCGACGAGCCGGGGGAGGACTGCGAGGCGTACACCCGGCAGCAGTACGACCTGTTCTGCCGTGTCATCCGGGCCGTGGAGCAGCGGCTGGGCCACACCTTTGCCATCCGCCACTGCGCCAACTCCGGCGCCGTGGTCCATTACCCGGAAATGGCCCTGGACATGGTGCGCCCCGGCATATTGCTGTACGGCTGCGGCGACGGCGCCGCCGAGTTGGGCCTGCGCCCTGCCATGCGGCTGAAAACCACCGTCAGCACCATCAAGACCTACGAGGCCGGCACCGCCATCAGCTACGGCCGCATGTTCACCACGGAGCGCACCACCCGCATGGGCGTGCTGCCCTACGGCTATGCCGACGGCTTCTTCCGCAGCCTCTCCAGCCGCTGCACCCTCATGAGCGCCGACGGCGCCGTGCCCCAGCGGGGCCGCATCTGCATGGATATGTGCATGGTGGACCTCACCGACGCCCCCCACGTCCAGGTGGGGGATGAGATCCAGATTTTCGGCCCGGAAAACCCGGTGGAGAGCCTGGCGTCCATCGCCGACACCATCCCCTACGAGCTGCTGTGCGCCGTCAGCAAGCGTGTGCCCCGGCTCTACCTCCGCAATGGCGAAGTGGTGGAGCGGGAGCTGCTGCTACGCTTCTGACCTTATAGACAGTCAAAAACCGGCGGGCCGTTGGGCCCGCCGGTTTTATGAGCCTGTCAAAAAACGGCATAGCCGTTTTTTGACAATAGGATTGCAGTCTACTACGCGCACGAATAGTGCGCCTCTGGCGCACTATTCGCACACTTCGTAGCCTGAGAAGTGAAAAAACTGACGCGCATGTCGTCAGTTTTTTCGGGTTTCATGGGTTCGCGCCTTCGGGCGCGAAATCTGCGATGCTTTTTTGTCAGATGAGCGTAGGTGGCCGCAGGCCGAAGCTGACGGCAATGGCGGCGTCCACCTTTTCCATCACGGCGCCGTCCACCTGGCCCATTCGCTCCCGCAGCCGCCGCTTATCCAGCGTGCGTATCTGCTCCAGCAGCACCACCGACTCCTTGGGCAGCCCGTAGCTCTGGGCCTTCAGGGAGATGTGGGTGGGCAGCTTGGCCTTGCCCAGCTGGGAGGTGATGGCCGCCGCAATCACGGTGGGGCTGTGGCGGTTGCCAGTGTCGTTCTGCACAATCAGCACAGGCCGGATTCCGCCCTGCTCGCTGCCCACCACCGGGCTCAGGTCGGCGTAGTATATTTCGCCGCGTTTCACATTTGTATCCACTGTTTCCTTCACACTCCGCCGATGAGAAGTACCCGCTTGGTTCATTCAGGTCATTGGCATTTTGCCACGCCGCTTCCTGTTTTATACTCCGTAAGGAGTGGTTTTCTCCGCCCTGTACCATCCTATGAGCGAAGCATCGAAAGGGTGTGACGTAAAAAAACCCACATTTTGCGTAAAAAATGAAAAAAACACTACCACATTTTGACGGAATGTGCTATAATTATGTCAACTAAGCGGGATTGCACCGCGGAATACGGAGGGTACAGAGATGAGATGTCCCTATTGTGGCTATAAAGAGAGCAAAGTGGTGGATTCCCGCCCCGCCGACGAGGGCGCCAGCATCCGCCGTCGCCGTGAGTGCCTCCAGTGCGAGAAGCGCTTCACCACCTATGAGACGGTGGAGAGCCTGCCCATGGTGGTCATCAAGAAGGACGGCAGCCGCCAGAGCTTTGACCGCAACAAGGTGCTGCGGGGCATCCAGCGCTCCTGCGAGAAGCGGCCCGTGTCCGTGGCGGACATGGAGCGCATGGCCATGGAGATCGAGCAGGAGATCCAGAACTCCCTGGAGCGGGAGGTCAGCACCGACGTCATCGGCGAAAAGGTGATGGAAAAGCTGAAAACCGCCGACGAGGTGGCCTACGTCCGCTTCGCCTCCGTGTACCGCCAGTTCAAGGACATCAACACCTTCATGGCGGAGCTGAGCAAGATTTTGGAGGAGAAGTAAGCCACAATATATCAAATTGTCAAAAAAGCATCGCAGATTTCGCGCCCGCAGGCGCGAACCATTGAAATCCGAAAAAAGTGACGACATGTACCCCAAGGGCACTGGCTCCACCAGCCGCTCATTCTTCGCGGGGTGTCGCTGGCGCGCGTCACTTTTTTCACTTCTCAGGCTACGAAGTGTGCGAATAGTGCGCCAAAGGCGTACTATTCGTGCGCGCAGTAGACTGCAATCCTATTGTCAAAAAACGGCATAGCCGTTTTTTGACAGGCTCATAATATATTCTCCAGGCTCAGCCGTTCCATATCGGCGATATGGCCCAGCTGCATCGACAATTCCACCGCCGCGGCGCGCAGCGCCGCGGCGTCTTTTTGCCTGCACTCCAGCAGGCAGCGCTGCAACAGCGACGCGGCTTTGTCGATTTCCGCGTGCTCCATCACCATGTGCAGCGGCCCCTGTGCCCTTTCCCAGTCCTGCTGCAAGTCCGTCAATTGTGCCTCCGCCCGCCGCCAGTGGCCCTGCCCGGCGCTGCGCTGGGCCTGTGAGAGCTGCTGCTGCCAGCCGTCGCACCGGCGTCCGATGGCTGCCCCCGCCGCCAGACAAACGATAAACAGCGCCGCCAGCACGGCGGCGGAGAGTCGCAGCGCCCTCATGCCGCCCCCTCCTTTGCCACCAGTGTCACCGCGCCGTCCTGCCCCACCGTCAGCATGAATACGTCTTCCGTCCTGTCAAGCCCGTGGGCGGAGAGCTGCTGCCTCAGCCACGCATCGTCCTTTCCCAGCCGGGACAATGCCCTGGTCATCACCCGGCCGTCGTTGATGACTACCACCGGGAGAAATACGTCGTCCTCCACCGCCAGCCCCAGTTGCTTGGGCGTTACCCCCTGCTCGTGGGCGTAGGGCAGCACCGACAGGTGACCCGTGGTCTCCAGCACGGCGTACTTCACCGCCTTCAAGTCCCCCACGCCCTGGGAGCGCAGCTCCTCCATCACCTCGTCCAGCGTCAGCCGGTTGCGGTGCATCACGTCCTGGCAAAGCCGCCCCTCCCGTATCACGATGGCGGGCTGGCCGCACACCAGCGCCCGGAACCGCACGCTGCGCAGGTTCAGGCAGCTGAGCATGGTGCTCATGGCCAGCAGCGCGGCGATGGGGATGAGGCCGTTCACCAGCGGGATGCCGAAGTCCTGCATGGGCACCGCCGCCAGGTCGCTGATGAGCATGGTCAGCACCAATTCAATGGGCTCCAGCTGCCCAATCTGCCGCTTGCCCGTCAGCCGCAGCCCCACAATCAGCACGGCGTACAGTATCACCGTCCGCACCAGCGCCGTTATCATGGCCAGCCCTCCTTTTTGGTGAAAAATCGTTCCTGTGGAGTATTTGCGCCACAGGGCAAAAATATGTGTCCGCCGGGGGTTTCTTTTTTCGGCGGCGTATGATAACATTATCCATTGGAACGAAGCGAAGGAAAAGGAGTGGTGGTATGACGGACGCCTTGCTGCAGGATCTCCACAGCGTGAAAACCATGTCCATTGTGGGCATGTGCAAAAATGCGGGCAAAACCACGGTGCTGAACTGGTTTTTGCACCACAGCCGCCGGGACAGCGTGCTGGGCCTGACCTCCATCGGCCGTGACGGCGAATCCACCGACGTGGTCACCGGCACGGAAAAGCCCAGCATCTACGTGCCCGCCGGCACGCTGATTGCCACCGCCAGGGATATGCTGCGGCTGTGCGACGTGACGAAGGAAATCGTCATGACCACCGGCATCCCCACACCCATCGGCGAGGTGGTGATCCTCCGCGCCCGCAGCGATGGCTACGTGCAGTTGGCCGGCCCCTCCATCACCACCCAGCTCCAAACCGTGTCCCGCCACTTTTTCGACCTGGGGGCCTGCCAGTCCGTCATCGACGGCGCTCTGGGCCGCAAAAGCCTGGGGGCCCGGGCCGTGGCGGAGGGGGTCATCCTCTGCACCGGCGCCAGCTACAACATGAGCATGGAAAAGGTGGTGGCCGACACCGCCCACATCTACCGGCTGATGAATCTGCCCAAGGCGGAGACCATCCCGGCGGCAGGGGAGGGCCTGGAGGAGGACTTCAAGAAAAACGGGGAAGCGCTGGTCACCGGCGCCCTCACCGACACCATGGTGGTGCCGCTGCTGAAAGGCGGCGTGCTGCGCCGGGGCCGCATCGTGGTGCTGGACCCCAGTAAGGTCCTGCTCACCGCCGACACTCTGGATAAGCTGGCCCTGCGGGACGTCCGCCTGGAGACGGCCCAGTCCGCCCGCACCCTGTGCGTCACCGTGAACCCCGTGTCCGCCTACGGCTGGCGGTTTGACAAAGACGCCTTTATGGCGGCCATGTCCGAGGCGGTGGACGCCCCGGTGATCAACGTGAAGGAGGAGCTTACATGATTACCGTCACCTTTGACGAAAAAGTGAAAATCGGCCTGCAATACGCCTTGGAGGCGCTCCACGGCTGCTCCCCCTTCGGCCAGGAGAAAATCCGGAAGCTGCGGTTCTACACCCCGGCGGAACGTGACGAGCTGGACGTGGAGCTGGGCAACGTGGAGCGCTGCGCCCGGGCCGCAGGGGAGTTAAAAGAGACCTACGATAAAATCATGGTGCTGCTGTGCCAGATCAAGGACATCCGCACCAGTCTCCGCCGCTGCCGTGACGGGGAGACTCCCGACCATGTGGAATTATTTGAAATAAAGGGCTATCTCCAGCGGCTGGAGGGGTTGCGGCCCCTGTTCGCCCAGGCGGACGCCCTGGTGCATTTTGAGAACCTTTCCTTCCACGACCCTGCCCCTGCCCTGGCCATTCTTGACCCGGAGGGCACCGGCAGCCGGGGCTTCTACATTCCCGACAGCGCCACCGCCCGCCTGAAAGAGATCCGCCAGGCCAAGAAGGACGTGGAGGAGCACCTTTACCACGCCCGAACCGACGGGGAAAAGGACGACCTGCGCCTCAAACGCACCCGCATCTGCGCCGAGGAGGAGAGCGAGGAGATGAAGGTGCGGAAGGCCATGGGCGCGGCCCTTGCCCCTATGGCGGATGACCTGCTTGCCGACGCCGAGGCGGTGGGCCGTCTGGACTTTATGCTGCAAAAGGCCCTGTTCGCCGTGCGCTACGGCGGCGTCCGCCCCACCATTACGGAGACGGAGCTGACCCTCACCGACATGGTGAACCCGGAGCTGGTGGACCTGCTCTCGGAGCAGCACCGTGCCTTTGTGCCCGTGTCCGTGGCCCTGGACCAGGGCGCCACCGTCATCACCGGCGCCAACATGGGCGGCAAATCCGTGGCCATGAAGACCGTGGCCCTGAACGTGCTGCTGCTCCACGCCGGTTTCCTGGTGTGCGCCCGGGAGGCCCGCATGCCCCTGTTCCACACGGTGAAGATGCTCTTTGACGACCTCCAGTCCATCCAATCCGGCCTCAGCGGCTTCGGCAGCGAGATCGTCCAGTTTGAAAAGGCGCTGAATGAGGTGGAGCAGGGCTACTCCCTGTTCCTGCTGGATGAGTTCGCCCGGGGCACCAACCCCGACGAGGGCGCCGTTATCGTCCAGGCCGTCACCCGGTATTTGAACGACGTCCACGCCATCTCCCTGCTCACCACCCACTACGACAAGGTGGCCGACTGCGCCCGGGCCCACTATCAGATTATCGGTCTCCGGGACGTGGACCCCCAGGCTATCCGCCGGGAATTGTCCGCCACCGGCGAGGACGGCGTGGCCGTTATCGCCCGCCACATGAACTACGGCCTCTACCGGGTGGAGGGCAAGTCCGACTGCCCCCGGGACGCCCTGAACATCTGCCGCATGCTCTCTCTCAAGCCGGAGATTTTAGACAAGATAGAGCAGAGCTATTAAGCTCTTTCTGTGCAGATTAACATAATATTTCCCCTTTCGCCCCGCCCTGCGGGGCGAAATTTTTATTTGATTGCCAAAAAGTTATTGAGCCTATTCCGGGAAATCGCCTTGACAAAAGCGGGAAAAAAGCTATAATTTTGGGTGTAGACAATTCGATATATGCAATAGAGGCGCGGAGTGCAGGGTACCTGTCGGATGAGGTACGGCCCTTGATGGCCGGCAGGGAAGGGGCGCTCCGCCGAAGGGGGGCGGCGTGCCCGAGCCGCGTCCTTGGCAGCGCCGTGTAAGCGGCACTGTTGTCATGCCCTTTGTGACATGGAGCGCTATTGGTCATAGCAGTGACCGATGGCGCCCTTTTGTTATTTTTGACGGGGGTTCGTCAGTCCCTGTCGAAGCGTCAGCAACCATTTTGTCAGAATTTTTTTAAGGAGGAAACTACTATGGAAAAGATGACATCCCTGCTGCGGCTGCGCATGAGCGCCAAGGACGCCCACTACGGCGGCAACCTGGTGGACGGCGCCCACATGGTGCACCTGTTCGGCGACGTGGCCACCGAGCTCCTCATCATGTGCGACGGCGATGAGGGCCTGTTCTGCGCTTACGACAACATCGAGTTCCTGGCTCCTGTCTATGCCGGCGACTACATCGAGGCCTACGGCGAGATCGAGAAGATCGGCAACACCTCCCGCACCATGAAGTTCGAGGCCCGCAAGGTCATCGTCTCCCGCCCCGACATCAGCGCCTCCGCCGCCGACGTTCTGGCCGAGCCCATCGTGGTCTGCCGCGCCCACGGCACCTGCGTCACCCCCAAGGACTGCCAGCGCAAGCCCATTGAGAAGTAAGGCAGGGCAGAGAGAATGGAGAAGCTGATTATCACCGCCGCCATCTGCGGCGCCGAGGTCACCAAGGCCTCCAACCCCGCTGTGCCCTACACCGTGGAGGAGATGGTCCGTGAGGCCAAGTCCGCCTACGAGGCCGGCGCAGCCATTCTGCACATCCACGTCCGCGAGGACGACGGCACCCCCACCCAGGACCGTGAGCGTTTCCGCGTGGTGATGGACGCCATCCGCAAGGAGCTGCCCGACGTCATCATGATCCCCTCCACCGGCGGCGCCACCGGCATGAGCCCCGAGGAGCGTCTGCAGCCCACCGAGCTCTTCCCCGAGATGGCCACCCTGGACTGCGGCACCTGCAACTTCGGCGACGAGATTTTCGACAACACCATGCCCACCATGCGGGCCTTCGGCAAGCGCATGATCGAAAACGGCATCAAGCCCGAGTATGAGTGCTTCGAGATCGGCCACCTGGACACCATCCTCACCATGGCCCGCAAGGGTGAGGTGCCCGGCGCCCCCATGCAGTTCAACTTCGTGCTGGGCGTCAACGGCTGCACCCCCGCCACCGTGGAGAACCTGTGGTTCCTGGTGAACAAGATTCCCGCCGGCTCCACCTGGACCGTCACCGGCGTGGGCCGCAGCGCCTGGACCATGGCCGCCGCCGGCATCGCCATGGGCGGCAACGTCCGCGTGGGCTTCGAGGATAACGTCTACCTGGGCAAGGGCCAGAAGGCCGCCTCCAACGGCGAGCTGGTGGCCAAGGTGGTGCGCCTGGCCAAGGAGCTGGGCCGCGAAATCGCCACCCCCGCCGAGGCCCGCGAGATTCTCTCCCTCAAGCCCCTGCAGTAAGTTGGTAAACACATTTATATAAAAATATTTTTAGGAGGATTATTACAATGGCTGAGCTGAAAGGCAACAAGTACGGTACCCACCGCGTGATCGAGCCCAAGGGCGTTCTGACCCAGGCTGCCTGGAAAATCGACAACGATATGTCCAAGGTCTACTCCAACGAGATCGTCTGCGACGTCACCTCCCTGAACATCGACTCCGCTTCCTTCACCCAGATCTCCGACGCCTGCGGCGGCGACGAGAAGAAGATCGGCGAGATGATCATGGGCATCGTGGCCGAGCGCGGCAAGCAGCAGAACCCTGTCACCGGCTCCGGCGGCATGTTCAAGGGCGTTGTGGCCCACATCGGCGAGGACCTGAAGAAGAAGCCCGGCTTCGATCTGAAGGAAGGCGACAAGATCGTCTCCCTGGTGTCCCTGTCCATGACCCCCCTGAAGATTGACAAGATCCTGGCCATCCACAAGGACATTGACCGCGTGGACATCATCGGCAAGGCCATCCTGTTCGAGTCCGCCCTGTACTGCAAGATGCCCGACGATATGTCCGAGGCTCTGGCCCTGGCCGCTCTGGACGTGGCCGGCGCTCCCGCCCAGGCCCGCAAGCTGCCCCACGAGGGCGACAACGTCCTGATCCTGGGCGCCAACGGCAAGTCCGGCGTGCTGTGCGGCTGGGAGGCCATGAAGAAGGTGGGTCCCAACGGCAAGGTGGTGGGCGTTGTCCGCAACCCCAAGCAGGTCCCCGCTCTGCTGGAGCTGGGCGTGTACACCGACGTCATCGTGGCCGACTGCACCAAGCCCGTTGAGGTCATGGAAGAGGCCCTGAAGGTCACCGGCGGCAAGGAGTACGACCTGTCCATCTGCTGCGTCAACATCGAGTCCTGCGAGATGTCCGCCATCCTGCCCGTCCGCGACGACGGCCTGGTGTACTTCTTCTCCATGGCCACCTCCTTCACCAAGGCGGCCCTGGGCGCCGAGGGTATCGGCAAGGACGTCACCATGATCGTGGGCAACGGCTACACCAAGAACCACGCCCAGATCACCCTGGATGTGCTGCGTGAGAATCCCAAGCTGCGCAAGCTGTTCGACGAGAAGTATTGCTGAGTAAACTGCGCCCGGGGCGGCCGCCTCGCTGCCCCGGGCCTGCCGTACCTATCCCACTCACACTATTCATTTTAAGGAGAAGTGATTATGAAGACTCGTAACGGTCTGTTTGCTGATGTTCCCGAAGAGCTGTGGAACGACTGGCATTGGCAGGTTGACAACCGCGCTGAGACGGTGGAGGACCTGAAGAAGTACATGACCCTGACTCCCGATGAGGAAGAGGGCGTCCGCAAGACCCTGGGCAAGCTGCGCATGGCTGTCACGCCTTACTATCTGTCCCTCATCGACCTGGACGATCCCTTCGATCCCATCCGCAAGATGGCCATTCCCCGCGCCGAGGAGCTGGATTATGCCGACTATGAGGACGCCGATCCCCTCCACGAGGATACCGACTCTCCCACCCCCGGCCTGACCCACCGCTATCCCGACCGCGTGCTGCTGCTCATCACCGACCAGTGCTCCATGTATTGCCGTCACTGCACCCGTCGCCGCTTCGCCGGTCAGAACGACTGCGAGGTGCCCATGCAGCAGATCGACAAGTGCATCGAGTACGTGGCCAACCATCCCGAGGTCCGCGACGTGCTGCTCTCCGGCGGTGACGCTCTGATGGTTTCCGACGAGACGCTGGAGTACATCATCAGCAAGGTTCGCGCCATCCCCCACGTGGAGATCGTCCGCCTGGGCTCCCGCACCCCCGTGGTGTGTCCCCAGCGTATCACCCCCGAGCTGTGCAACATGCTGAAGAAGTATCATCCCATCTGGCTCAACACCCACTTCAACACCCCCAAGGAGTTCTCTCCCGAATCCGCCAAGGCCTGCGCCATGCTGGCCGATGCCGGTATCCCTCTGGGCAACCAGTCCGTGCTGCTGGCCGGCGTCAACGACTGCACCCACGTGATGATGGAGCTGGTCCACGGCCTGGTGCAGATGCGCGTCCGTCCCTACTACATCTACGCCTGCGATCCCTCCCTGGGCCTGAGCCACTTCCGCACCCCCGTGTCCAAGGGCATCGAGATCATGGAGGCCCTCCGCGGCCATACCTCCGGCTACTGCATCCCCACCTTCGTGGTGGACGCTCCCGGCGGCGGCGGCAAGACCCCCGTTATGCCCAACTACCTCATCTCCCAGACGCCGCGCAAGGTGATCCTGCGCAACTTCGAGGGCGTCATCACCTCCTACACCGAGCCTGCCAACTATGTCCAGAACTGCCACTGCGACGTCTGCACCGGCAAGAAGAAGGTGGACAAGACCGGCGTGGCCTGGGTGGCCGAGGGCACGCTGCAGCGCTACTTGGAGCCCACCAAGCTGCTGCGTAACGAGCGTCACGTCAAGCACTAAGCGATTTCCCATGCCGGCGGCGGGCCGTCTTTCTCCGGCCCGCCGCCGCGCTGCCATTTCGACATTATATAAAGAGGTAACACTATGGAAAGCAAACTCGGCTTGAATTTTGATCTGGTCAATCAGGCCCGGGCCTCCGCCGCCAAGATTGCGGACGATACCCAGCGCTTCATCGACCAGCACACCACCGTCACGGTGGAGCGCGCCGTTTGCCGTCTGCTGGGCATCGATGGCGTCAACGATATGGACGTCCCCATGCCCAACGTGCTGGTGGACCACCTGATGGCCAATGGCCTGCTGCCCCTGGGCGCCGCCTGGACCATCGGCAACGCCATCATCGAGACCGGCAAGGACCCCCAGGGCGTGGCAGAGGCCATCGACGCCGGCGATGTGGACCTGAGCAAGGTCCCCGCCCACTCCGACGCGGAGATCCGCGCCGCCATTAAGCCCTATGTGGACAAGACCATTGAGCGCATAAAGGGCAACGTGGCCAAGCGCAACGAGTTCCTGAACCGCTTTGGCGACAAGGAAGGCCCGTATCTCTACATCATCGTGGCCACCGGCAATATTTACGAGGATATCATCCAGGCCAAGGCCGGCGCCAAGCAGGGCGCCGACATCATCGCCGTCATCCGCACCACCGGCCAGTCCCTGCTGGACTACGTGCCCTACGGCGCTACCACCGAGGGCTTCGGCGGCACCTACGCCACCCAGGAGAACTTCCGCCTGATGCGCGCCGCCCTGGACGAGGTGGGCGAGGAGCAGCACCGCTACATCCGCCTGTGCAACTATTGCTCCGGCCTGTGCATGCCCGAGATCGCCGCCATGGGCGCTCTGGAGCGCCTGGACGTCATGCTCAACGACGCCCTGTACGGCATCCTGTTCCGCGACATCAACATGCAGCGCACCATCGTGGACCAGTTCTTCTCCCGCGTCATCAACGGCTACACCGGCGTCATCATCAACACCGGCGAGGATAACTACCTGACCACCGACGACGCCATCACCTCCGCCCATACCGTCCTGGCCTCCCAGTTCATCAACGAGGCCTTCGCCAAGAGCGCCGGCATGCGTGAGGAGCAGATGGGTCTGGGCCACGCCTTCGAGATGGACCCCTCCGTGGAGAACACCTTCCTCTATGAGCTGGCCCAGGCGCAGATGGCCCGGGAAATTTTCCCCAAGGCGCCTCTGAAGTATATGCCTCCCACCAAGTTCATGACCGGCAACATCTTCCGCGGCCACATCCAGGATGCCCTGTTCAACATGGTCACCATCCTCACCGGCCAGAAGCTGCACCTGCTGGGCATGATGACCGAGGCCATCCATACCCCCTTCATGTCCGACCGCGCCCTGTCCATCGAGAACGCCCAGTACATCTTCCGCACCATGAAGGACCTGGGCAGCGAGCTGACCTACAAGGAGAACGGCATCATCCGCAACCGCGCCAACGAGGTGCTGGTGAAGGCCACCGACCTCCTGAAGGAGATCGAGACCCTGGGCCTGTTCACCACCATCGAGAAGGGCATCTTCGCCGACGTGAAGCGCCCCAAGGACGGCGGCAAGGGCCTGGCCGGCGTGGTGGTGAAGGACGACAAGTACTTCAATCCCTTTGTGGAAGAGATGAAAGGTAAGGTGGCAGGAGAATGAGCAGCGGACTGTATAACACCCATAAAATCGATTTTGATACCACGCTGGACCTGACCCGCCTGAAGCCCTACGGCGACACCATGAACGACGGTAAGGTGCAGACCAGCTTCACCCTGCCCGTCAAGGACGACGCCCGGGGCGAGGAAGCCGCCCGCCAGATCGCCAAGAAGATGGGTCTGGAAGAGCCCAACGTGGCCTACCACGCCCCCCTGGATAAGGAGTTTACCTTCTACGTGGTGTACGGCAGCTGTGTCCACAGCGTCAACTACGAGGATATCCACGTCATCACCGTGGAGTCCGAGGTCATGAGCATGGAGGAGACCAACGACTACATCCGGGAGCACATCGGCCGCAAGGTAGTCATGGTGGGCGCCTCCACCGGCACCGACGCCCATACCGTGGGTATCGACGCCATCATGAACCGCAAGGGCTTCGCCGGCCACTACGGCGTGGAGCGCTACGAGATGGTGGAGGCCTACAACCTGGGCTCCCAGGTGCCCAACGAGGAGTTCGTCAAGAAGGCCGTGGAGCTGCATGCCGACGCCCTGCTGGTGTCCCAGACCGTGACCCAGAAGGATGTCCACATCCAGAACCTGACCAACCTCATCGAGCTGCTGGAGGCCGAGGGCCTGCGTGATAAGTTCGTGGTGGTCTGCGGCGGCCCCCGCATCACCCATGAGCTGGCCAAGGAGCTGGGCTATGACGCCGGCTTCGGCGCCGGCACCTATGGCGACGACGTGGCCAGCTTCGTGGTCACCGAGATGGTCAAGCGCGGCATGAAATAAGTTTTTGCGCCGGGTGAACGACCGCGGACTATCCTCCGCGGTCGTTTTCACGCCCGGCACCCCTCAGCGCCGAAAAATGCCCCCTTTTCGGTGCGAAAAACCTGCATTTTTTGTGAAAAAGTGCCCATTGTCGGGGTTGCTTTTTCCGATGGGGCGTGATATGATATGCCTGTTAAAAAAATAGCGAACACTATTTTTGGGAAACAGTAACAACAAGGAGGACTACAAATGGCAAAGAAACCTGTTCTCACTGCCGCTGAGGCAGCGAAGATGATCCCGGAAGGCGCCACCATTCTGTGCGGCGGCTTCCTGGCTTGCGGTCAGGCCCGCGCAATCGTCAAAGAGCTGGTGAAGCTGGGTACCAAGAATCTGACTCTGGTGGCCAATGATATGGCCCGTGAGACCGGCCCCATGGGCGAGAAGTACTTCGGCATCGCCGAGCTGATTCATAACCACCAGGTCAAGCGCATCATCGCCACCCACGTGGGCATGACCCCCGAGGTGGGCCAGCAGAGCGCCGAGGGCACGCTGGAGGTCAACCTGATTCCCCAGGGCTCCCTGGCCGAGTGCGTCCGCGCCGGCGGCGCCGGCCTTGGCGGCGTGCTGACCCCCGTGGGCGTGGATACGCTCATCGAGCAGAGTCCCCTGTGCCTGGGCAAGCAGACCATCGACGGCAAGGAGTACCTGCTGATGAAGCCCATCCGGGGCGACTTCGCCCTGCTGGGCACCTATAAGTGCGATGAGTACGGCAACTGCTGGTACAAGGGCACCATGCGCAACTTCAACACGGTCATGGCCACCGCTGCCGACACCGTGATCGCCGAGTGCGAGTATATCGTTCCCGTCGGCGAGATCGAGCCCGAGAACATCCACACCTACGGCATGTGCGTTGACTACATCGTGGAAGGAGAAAGAAAGTAATGGAAAAGTCTGAGATCAAGGCCTTTATTGCCAAGCGCTGCGCCAAAGAGCTGAAGGACGGCGATGTTGTCAACCTGGGTATCGGCCTGCCCACCATGATCCCCGCTTATCTGCCCGAGGGCGTTGAGCTGATCATCCATGCCGAGCTGGGCATCGTGTCCGCCGGCGCCACCCCCAAAGAGGGCGATGCCAACTACGACCCCTACCACGTCATCGACGCCGGCGGCGGCGTTGCTTCCGTGGCCTACGGCGGCGGCTTCATCGACTCCGCCACCAACTTCGGCCTGATCCGCGGCGGCCACGTGGACGCCTGCTTCCTGGGCGCTCTGGAAGTGGATGCCCAGGGCAACCTGGCCAACTGGATCATCCCCGGCAAGCGTATGCCCGGCATGGGCGGCGCCATGGACCTGTGCGTGGGCGCCCGCAACTGCATCGTGTGCATGGAGCACACCGCCAAGGGCAACCCCAAGATCTTCGAGAAGTGCCGCCTGCCCCTGACCGCTTCCCACTGCGTCAACAAGATCATCACCGAGATGTGCGTGCTGGAAGTCACCGATAAGGGCCTGCTCATGACCGAGATCAACCCCGAGTTCACCGTGGACGATGTGAAGGCCGCCACCGCCGCCCCCATCACCGTCGCCGAGAACCTGAAGTCCATGCTGGACTGATTTCCCAAAAAGCATAAAAAAGCACCCGCCGAAAGGCGGGTGCTTTTTTATCCCAAAATCACTTATTTCCGTCTCGCCTGTCGCACGGCGGCGTACACGATTGCCGCCGCCACCATAGCCAGGTTATAGAGCGTGTAGGGTAGGTATTCCGCCGTGGCCACCCCCAGCACCCCGGCCATGTAGATGCCGCAGGTGTTCCAGGGCACCAGCGCCGAGGTCAGCGCCCCGCCCACGCCGATGGCAAGGGACAGGTCCCGCCGCTCCATGCCCGCCCGGTCAAAGGCGGCGGCGTACATCCGCCCTGGCAGGGCGATGCCGATATACTGGTCCGGCAGCACCACGTTCACCGCGGCGCAGGTGGCCACCGTGCAGGCCATCAGCGGCACGAAGCCCCGGAGACGGTGAACGATGGGGGAGAGCAGCACCTCCATCTGCCCCGTCTTTTCCATCACGCCGCCAAAGGCCATGGCCAGCACCACGATGGACACGGAGTACAGCATGGAGGCGAGGCCGCCGGCGGTCAACAGCTGGTCCACCATGGCCACCCCGGTCTGCCCCACGTAGCCGCCAAAGGCGCAGCCCATCACCTCCGCCGCCGTTGCGCCCTGCACCGCCACGGCGTACACGCCCCCCGCCACGCAGCCCAGGAAAAGGCTGGGGATGGCGGGGATTTTGCACAGGATGCACCCCACCAGCACCAGAAGGGGCAAAAAGGCGGGCAGCCCCAGCCGGAAAGCGGATTGCAGCGTGTCCGACATAGTCGCCGCGCTGTCCGCCGCCACACCGCCGCCGTACCGCCAGCCCAGCAGACCGTAGGCCCCCAGGCACAGCGCAAAGGTGGGCAGCGCCGCCTTGGCGATGTTGCGAATACTGTCGAACACGTCGATTTCCGCCATGGCTGCCGCCAGCACCGTGGAGTCCGCCAGAGGGGAGAGCTTGTCGCCCACGTAGGCCCCGGAGATGACGGCCCCCGCCGCCATAGGCAGCGGCACGCCCATGGCCCGGGCCATGCCCATGAAGGCGATGCCCACCGTGCCCGCCGTGCCCCAGGAGCCCAGGGCCATGGACAGCAGGGCACACACCAGCATGGCGCTGGCCAGGAACAGCCTTGGCGAGATGAGCCGCAGCCCGTACACCACCATGGCCGGCACCGTGCCCGCGGCGATCCACACCCCCACCAGCACGCCGATAAGCAGCAGAATCAGCACCGCCTCCAGTGACCGGCTGATGCTGTCCACCATGCCCCGGCAGATGTCCTCCCATTTCCAGCCGTACAGCAGCGCAATGGCCGTCGCCACGCCGCAGCCCAGCAGCAGCGGGATCTGGGGCTGGCTGTGCCATACCACCAGGCACACAAACATGATGCCCGCCGTGAGGATGAGCCCCAGCAGGGCCGCCCAAAAGGGAATCTTTTTCGCCATTTTTCAATAACGCTTCCTTTTTCTTTCTAATATATTCATCATAGTCCAAAAAGCCCTTGCTGTCAAACACCCCCGGGATTATAATAATTATAATAATGAAGAAAGGATGTGACGCCCCATGGAAGCCTATGTGATGGATGCCTTTTCCCGCCGCGTGTTCGGCGGCAACCAGGCCGGCGTGGTGCTGCCGGACCGCCCACTGGACGACGCCCTCTGCACCCAAATCGCCGGGGAGTTCAAGCACTCGGAGACCGCCTTTGTCACGATGGGGGAGGGGGGCGTCACGCTGCGGTACTTCACCCCCGCCGGGGAGGTGGAGCTGTGCGGCCACGCCACCGTGGCCTCCTTCGCCCTGCTGCGCAAGCTGGGCAAAATCGGCGATGGCGACCATATGGCCCACACCAAGGCCGGGGACTTGTCCATCACCGTCACCGGTGACACGGTGTGGATGGACATGGCCCCGCCCCGTCTGCTGCGCACCCTGACGGCGGAGGAGCTGCCGGAGCTGTACGGCGCCTACGGGCTCACCCCCGCCGACTGCCCCGACGGCTTCGCCCCCCAGATCGTGTCCACCGGTCTTGCCGATATCATGATGCCCGTCCGGGACCATGACACACTGTTGCGGGCCGTGCAGAACGACGCCGCCGTCACCGCCCTCAGCCGCCGGTACGACTGCGTAGGCGTCCACATGTTCTGCCTGGGGGAGGGCGTCACCTATTGCAGCAACTTCGCCCCCCTCTACGACATTCCCGAGGAATGCGCCACCGGCACCTCCAACGGCGCCCTGACCTATTATCTCTATCTCCGGGGCCTGGTGCAGCCGGGGCAGGAGAACGTGTTCTGCCAGGGTGAGCACATGGGCAGACCCTCGGAGATCCGCAGCCGCCTCACCGTAGGGGAGGACGGCAGCGCCGCCGTCCGCATCGGCGGCAGCGCCGTCATGAGCCTGGCCTGCGACTTGAAAATCTGAAATTTAGCGCAAAAAAGAGGTGCCGCCACCGGCACCTCTTTTCAATAAAACTCATTCCTTATACGCCAAAATCACGCCCACCGTAATCAGCACCGCCCCCAAAATGGACATGAGGGAGATGGGCTCGCCCAGCAGCAGCCACCCCACGAACACCGTCACGAACGGGGAGGCGTACAGGTAGTTGTTGGTCACCACTACGCCCAGCCGCTGGAAGGCGATGTTCCAGATGGCGAAGCACACCGCGTTGCCGAACACCGCCAGGAACAGCCAGGAGATCCACACCCTGGGGTCGGCGAACACCGGCTGCAAATTGGGCATCCCGTCGGTGAGCAGCATCAGCGGCACCGCGGTGATAAAGGCCCAGAAAAACACCCGCCGCGTCACGATGAAGTTATCATACTGCTCCGTGTATTTCTTGATGAGGATGGAGTACACCGCCCAGGCCAGGGCCGCGCCCAACGCCAGCAGGTCGCCCACGGGGCTCAGGTGGAAGGTCAGGGTGCCGTTGAGCACCACCAGCACCACGCCGGCGATGGCCACCACCGCCCCCGCGTACACCCACTTGCCCAGCTTCTCCCCCTGCCGGGAGAAGAGCTGCGCCAGTATCACCGTCAGCACCGGCGACATGGCCACGATGATGCCCACGTTGGCAGCATAGGTGTAGGTCAGCGCCTTGTTCTGCAAGAAGAAGTAAAAGCTGCCGCCCATGATGCCGATGAGGACAAACATCAACTCATCTTTCAACGGCAGGCGCAAAAACCTGGGCCGCATGGCCAGCAGCGCCAGATAGGCAAGCCCCATCCGCAGCGGGATGATCTGGATGGCGGTGAGCCCCGCCCCCAGCAGGTTTTTCGTTAGCACGAAGCAGCTTCCCCACACCAGCACGGTGAAAATGGCGTACACGTGCCCCATCAGCTTTTCACGGTTCATAGTCTCCCACGCTCCTCGGCTCTCGTTTCTCTGACACATTATTATATACCGTTCCTCGTCCAAAAGCTACAAATAATTTCCCGCCATATCCGGTTTAACGGTTGCCCGCCGGGATAAATTGTGGTATGATGGTGAAACCAAATGGCTACTACTATCATTTCAGGAGGTTTTTCAATATGGCAAAGGCTGCATTGGTTATCATGGCTGCCGGTATGGGCTCCCGCTACGGCGGCAACAAGCAGGTGGACGGCGTCGGCCCCAACGGCGAGTTTTTGATGCAGTACGGCGTGTTCGACGCCGTGCGGGCCGGCTTTGATAAAATTGTGTTCATCATCAAGCCGGAGATCCTGGACCTGATCCGCTCCATGTGCGGCAACATGGTGGAGAAGCTCACCACCCCCGACGGCCGCAAGGTGGAGGTGGCCTACGCCTACCAGACCTACGACAGCATCCCCAAGTTCTACCACATCCCCGAAGAGCGCACCAAGCCCTTCGGCACCTGCCACGCCATTCTGTGCGCCAGAGAAGTGGTCAATGAGCCCTTCTGCGTCATCAATGCCGACGACTATTACGGCGTGGACGCCTACCGCACCATCTATGAGGAGCTGATGCGCCTGCCCAAGGACGGCAACGCCACCATGGTGGGCTACCTGCTGAAGAACACCGTCACCGAGCACGGCACCGTCTCCCGGGGTGTCTGCCAGACCAAGGATGGCCACCTGACCTTCATCAAGGAGACGCTGAAGATTCAGCTCTTCCCCGATGGCTCCATCGCTGACATCGACAGCGGCGAGCGGGTGGACCTGCCCGGCGACACCGTGGTGTCCATGAACTTCTGGGGCTTTATGCCCTCCATTTTCCCTGTGATGGAGCAGTATTTTGAGGACTTCCTGCGCAATGCCGGCGACAACATCAAGGCCGAGTGCCTGCTGCCCAACATGGTGGGCGACCTGATCCACCAGGGCAAGCTGCAGGTCTCCGTCCTCAGCAGCAAGGACCGCTGGTTCGGCATGACCTATCACGAGGACCGCGCCATGGTGGCCGACGAGCTCAAGCGTCTCCAGTCCATCGGCGTCTATCCCGCCAAGCTCACCGACTGACGATAATAAGAATAAACATAGTGCGATTGATTGTAGACTGCAGATAAAGGTTATTATTGGACAGACTTTGACACGCATGGGGGATTGTGAAGGGGGACGGGAGTCCCCCTTCACGTGAAATCCATACAAATGCAGAAGCATTTTTGAATGCTTCTGCATTTGCCCTCTTAAGCTGTCGACACATTGTCGACAGCTTAAGAGGGCGGACGACGCTGTCCGCCCCTCAAGCTGTCCGCCCCCTATTTTATCAAAAAAACCGCAAAAAACAGTTGACAACGCCTTTCCCATAGTGTAATATATCCGAGGAAAACAAAGAAGGTCGGTGCATCCGCCTCACCTCACGCCACTGGCAAAGAGGTCAACAGCGTATCATTCTCGCCCGTATTATGGGCGGTTGTTGTTCGCGGATGCTGCCAGCATCCGCGTTTTTGATTTTGAATGGAGGTGCGTTAGGTATTAGCAAGGTAGTGCATCAACTCAACGAGGATATCCGGGATAAGGAAGTCCGCCTCATCGGTGAAGACGGTGAGCAGTTGGGCATTCTCTCGTCTGAACAGGCGCTGGAGATCGCCGAGGAGCGCGGTCTTGACCTGGTGAAGATTTCTCCCCAGGCCGTTCCCCCTGTCTGCAAGCTCATGAACTACGGCAAGTTCCGCTTCGAGCAGTCCAAGCGGGAGAAGGAAGCAAAGAAAAATCAGCATACGGTGGAGATCAAGGAAATCCGTATGTCCCCCGGTATCGACGTTGGCGATTTCAACACCAAGCTGAAAAACGCCCAGAAGTTCCTGTCCGAGGGCAACCGTGTGAAGGTCAGCGTCCGTTTCCGCGGCCGCGAGATGGCCCACACCGAGATCGGCAAGGATTTGCTGGATCAGTTTGCCGCAAGCTGCACCGAGATGGCCAATTTGGAGAAGAACGCCAAGATGGAGGGACGGAATATGTCCATCTTCCTGGCCCCCAAGGCGGCAAAGTAATCAATGTCCCGACCGCCCCACAGGGCGCGAGGATGAATTTGGAAGGAGTAACATTATGCCTAAACTGAAGACCCATAGCGGCGCAAAGAAGCGCTTCAATCTGACGAAGTCCGGCAAGGTCAAGAGAGCTCACGCGTTCAAGAGCCACATCCTGACCAAGAAGGATACCAAGCGTGGCCGTCGTCTGCGCAGCACCACCTACGCTGACAACACCAACGAGGCTGCGATCCGCAAGATGATCCCCTACAAATAAGACACGGACTACGTTAGAAATAGGAGGCAATTGAAATATGGCACGTATTAAGGGCGCGATGATGACGCGCAAAAGAAGAAATAAAGTTCTGAAGCTGGCCAAGGGCTACTGGGGCGCCAAGTCCAAGCACTTCAAGATGGCCAACGAGCAGGTCATGAAGTCTCTGACCTACGCCTATGTGGGCCGCCGTCTGAAGAAGAGAGACTTCCGCAAGCTGTGGATCACCCGCATCTCCGCCGCCTGCAAGATCAACGGCATGAACTACTCCACCTTTATGCATGGCCTGAAGGTGGCCGGCATCGAGATCAACCGCAAGATGCTCTCCGAGATGGCCATCAACGACGCCGTGGCTTTTGCCGCCCTGTGCGACATCGCCAAGAAGGCGTAACCCATCCATAGGAAACACGAAGAAACCCGACCGTTTGGCCGGGTTTCTTGCGCCTGTCAAAAAACGGCATAGCCGTTTTTTGACAATGGGATGGCAGTCCACTGCGCGCACTCGCTTCGCTCGCACACTTCGTGGCCTGAGAAGTAAAAATTCCGACGTACACGCCGCCGGAATTTTTGATTTGATAAGTTCGCGCCGTCTGCGGCGCGAAATCTGCGATGCTTTTTTGACAATCTGAAGAAACCCGACCGTTTGGCCGGGTTTCTTTATTTGGCAAAAAACTTGCAAATTTTCTTCAAAATGCAAGTCGTCTCCGTTGCATCTTGCAAAACGGCGGCGTATAATAGCCCCCGGTTTGCAAACAAAGGAGGGACGCCTTATGGATAATACGGGTGTCAAAAAGGCCCGGGAGCTGCTGCTTGTGATGGTCATGGGCTTCGTTATGGCGCTGAATTATGTGATATTCATTTTCCCCAACGCCTTTGCCCCCGCGGGACTCAACGGCATCGCCACCATGGTGCAGTACAAGCTGGGCTTCTCCGTGGGCTATATGAATCTGCTGATCAACGTGCCCCTTTGCCTGGTGGCCATGTTCGTGCTGAATCGGGACTACGCCGTGAAAACGCTGCTGTTCTCCCTGTGCTCCGCCGGCGGCATCCTGCTGCTGCAACGGGGCGTCATTGACGTCACTCCCTGGATTTACGCCGCCACCGATAACGGCGTCAGCACCGTGCTGGCCCCCATCGCCGCCGGCGTGGTCAACGGCTGCCTCTACGGCGTGGTCATCCGCCAGAACGCCAGCACCGGCGGTACCGACGTGGTGGCGGCCTTCGTTCATCATGTCCATCCGGAGCGGAGCCTGGTGTGGATCATCTTCGCCTTCAACTGCGCCGTGGCGGGCGTATCCTTTTTCGTCTACGATTACCGCTACGAGCCGGTGATCCTCTGCGTGATCTACTGCTTCATCAGCACCCGCATCAGCGACCAGATCGTCCGCGGCGGCAAGGAGCAGTTGAAATTTGAAATCATCACCCATGACGCCACCGCCATGGCCGCCGACATCATCCACGACCTCCACCACACTGCCACCGTTCTGCCCGCCCGGGGCATGTACAGCGGAGAGGCCACCGACCTGCTGACCTGCGTCATCAATAAGCATCAGATTATCGATATGCAGCGCATCATCGCCCGCTATCCCGGCTCCTTCGCCTATGTGGGTGACGTGGACGAGGTGTTCGGCAACTTCCGGGCCTGGAGCGAAATTGAGCGCCGCCAGCGCCAGGGCCTCTATAAATGATCAAAACAGCACCGTTTCCCGCAAAACCAGCGGAAAACGGTGCCGTTTTATGCAAATGTTATTGCCTTCCCCCTGGGGGGAAGGTGCCCCAGTGGGCACACTGGGGCGGATGAGGGGGCGTGCGGGCACAGCGCCGCCGGCGCCAGCGACACACCGCGAGGACACGAGCGGATTGTGGAGCCAGTGCCCTTGGGGTATGGCGGATGAAGCGTGCCCGCCGCAAGGCAGCGGCCCGATTTTCACGGCCCGAAGGGTCTGGAAATCGGTTTGCCGCAACGAGGACCGACCCCGAAACCCCACCGGGACAACCCTACCTCCGTAGGGCGGGATCTATGTGTCCCGCCACTCGGCAATGCCATCTGCCGCCCTCGATCAATCGCTAAATGGTCACGGCATTATCCGTAAGGCGCGACGAACCCGCCGCAAAACGCCCCAGGGCAGGGGAGACCTCACGCCTGGGCAGCGTCCTCCGCCGATTCCTCCGCCGGCTCCTCCCAGGGTACCATGGTGGCTACGCAGCGGTTGATGTTCTTGCCCAGACCGTAGAACTTGGCCTCGTAGTCCGTCATCACGCCCACGGGGCCGTTTGCGTGGAGGTCGAAGGTCAGCTCCGACAGGGTGAAGCCGAACTGGGGAATCTCCTCGATGGACCAGGCAAACAGCTTGTCGTTGTCGGTCTTGAAATGGATTTGGCCGCCCATGGGCAGCACTTTGCGGTACTGCTTCAGGAAATTGCCGTGGGTGAGGCGGCGCTTTTTCTGGTTGC
This sequence comes from uncultured Clostridia bacterium, assembly GCA_946412355.1. Lineage (GTDB taxonomy): Bacteria > Bacillota > Clostridia > Oscillospirales > Oscillospiraceae > Vescimonas. Next base: position 5,560 of record CAMKGX010000011.1, on the reverse strand, counting down.
TCTTGGGCCAGGGGTCGCAGAAATTGATGTAGATCCGGCTGATTTCCCCGCTTTCAAACATCTCCGGCAGCAACGCCGCGTCTCCGTCGATGAAAAACACGTTTTTCAGCCCCATTTCCGTCACCCGCTCCATGGCCACCACCATGGCGTCGGGCACCTTCTCCACAGCGATGAGCAGCACGTCCGGCTCCGCCTGGGCCGTCTCGGCGGTGAAGCGCCCCTTGCCGCAGCCCAGCTCCAGCCGGATTTCCCGGGCCTGGGGCATCAGGTCCCGCCAGTTGCCCCGCATCTGGTAGGGGTTTTGCACCCAGCAGTCCCGGCAGGCTTCCATCCGGGGCTGTAAATTCTTCTTTTTCCGCATGCGCATAGTATCATTCCTCCTGCATTTCCATGACAGAATACCATAAAAATCGCCCCTTGTGAAGCCTGTCCCGGAAAAAACAGAGAAGAAACGCCCGCCGATTTGTGAATTCTGATGAAAAGCCGAAAAGGGACCCGGTGGGGCTTGATAAAAAAATGGCAATGTACTATAATAGTGAACACATGAGGCGTATTGCGCCCTTTTTCATTTGGTAAGGGTGTCCTCGCCTTGGATTGAGGAGGAGCGAACATGACAAATGTTCTCTTGGAAAAGAAAGGCAACATCGCCGTTGCCACTATCAACCGCCCCCAGGCGCTGAACGCACTGAACAGCGCCGTGCTCACCGACCTGGACGAGCTGGTGAACGTGGTGCGTGCCGACAGCGATATCCGCGCCCTGGTCATCACCGGCAGCGGCGCCAAGGCCTTCGTGGCAGGCGCCGATATCGGGGAGATGAGCACCCTGACCCCGGCCGAGGGCGAGGCCTTCGGCAAGCACGGCAACGACGTGTTCCGCCGCATTGAGACGCTGCCCATCCCCACCATCGCCGCAGTCAACGGCTTTGCTCTGGGCGGCGGCTGCGAGCTGAGCATGGCCTGTGACATCCGCATCTGCGCCGACACCGCCGTGTTCGGTCAGCCCGAGGTGGGCCTGGGCATCACCCCCGGCTTCGGCGGCACCCAGCGTCTGGCCCGTCTGGTGAGCCCCGGCATGGCCAAGCAGCTCATCTACACCGCCCGCAACATCAAGGCCGACGAGGCCTACCGCATCGGCTTGGTAAACGCCGTCTATCCCGCCGAGGAGCTGCTGCCCCAGGCGGAGAAGCTGGCCAATACCATCGCCGCCAACGCCCCCATCGCCGTCCGCGCCTGCAAGAAGGCCATCAACGAGGGCCTTCAGGTGGATATGGACGCCGCTGTGGTCATCGAGGAGAAGCTGTTCGGCAGCTGCTTCAAGACTGCCGACCAGATAGAGGGCATGGGCGCCTTCCTGGAGAAGCGGAAGCACGAGCCCTACCAGAACAAGTGAGTTAATTAACAGGCGGCCTTAAACGGCGTCTGATGATTAAAATTAAGTGTCAAAATCAACATTTTTAGGAGGAAACGTCATGAAAGTCGCTGTTTTCGGCGCGGGTACTATGGGCAGCGGTATTGCCCAGGTATTTGCCCAGAAGGGTCACACTGCCCTGATGTACGCTTCCAGCGTGGCAAGCGCGCAGCGTCACAAGGACAAGCTGGCCGCCTCTCTGAACAAGAAGGTGGCCCGGGGCAAGATGGACCAGGCTGCTGCGGATGACATCATGTCCCGCATCCTGGTGGAGGAGTTCGAGGCCGCCGCCGATGCCGACCTGGTCATCGAGTGCGTGGCGGAGAACATGGCCGTGAAGAAGGAGCTGCTGGGCAAGCTGGACGAGATGTGCAAGGAGAGCACCGTCTTCGCCTCCAACACCTCTTCTCTGTCCATCACCGAGATGGGCCAGGGCCTGAAGCACCCCCTGGTGGGTATGCACTTCTTCAATCCCGTCCCCGCTATGAAGCTGGTGGAGGTCATCGCCGGCGGCAACACCCCCGCCGAGCTGGTGGAGTGGACCAAGAAGCTGTCCGAGGACATCGGCAAGACCCCTGTGGTGGTCAATGAGGCCCCCGGCTTTGTGGTCAACAAGATTCTCATCCCCTACTGCAACGAGGGCGTCTGCGTCCTGCAGGAGGGCGTGGCCTCTGCCGAGGACATCGACATCGCCATGCAGCTGGGCTGCAACCATCCCATGGGCCCCCTGCACCTGGGCGACCTCATCGGCTGGGACATCGTGCTGAACATCATGGACGTGCTGTATAACGAGACCCACGACAGCAAGTACCGCGCCAACGTGCTGATCCGCAAGATGGTGCGCGCCGGCAAGCTGGGCATCAAGTCCGGCGAGGGCTTCTTCAGCTACAATAAGTAAATCACTATTTAGAAAAGGAGAAAATAGTATGGATTTCCATCTGACTAAGGAGCAGCTGCTCGTTCAGAAGATGTACCGCGACTTTGCGGAGAACGAAGTAAAGCCCCTGGCCGCCGAGATCGACGAGGAGGAGCGCTTCCCCATGGAGACCGTGGAGAAGATGGCCAAGCTGGGTATGATGGGCATTTACTTCCCCAAGGAGTACGGCGGCGCCGGTGGCGACGTCCTCAGCTACGCCATGTGCGTGGAGGAGCTGGCCAAGGTCTGCGGCACCACCGCCGTGGTAGTCTCCGCCCATACCTCCCTGTGCGCCGCTCCCATCTTTGAGAACGGCACCGAGGAGCAGAAGAAAAAGTACCTGCCCGAGCTGTGCTCCGGCCGTAAGATCGGCGCCTTCGGCCTGACCGAGCCCGGCGCCGGCACCGATGCCCAGGGCCAGCAGACCACCGCCGTGCTGGATGAGTCCGGTGAGAACTACATCCTCAACGGCTCCAAGTGCTTCATCACCAACGGCAACGTGGCCTCCATCTTCGTGGTTATCGCCGTCACCGGCAAGACCACCGATAAGCGTGGCCGCTCCCTGAAGGAGATTTCCGCCTTCATCGTGGAGGCCGGCGACCCCGGCTTCTCCCAGGGCAAGCACGAGAAGAAGATGGGTATCCGCGGCAGCTCCACCTGCGACCTGATTTTCGAGGATTGCGTCATCCCCAAGGATCGTATGCTGGGCAAGAAGGGCGACGGCTTCAAGATTGCCATGAAGACCCTGGACGGCGGCCGTATCGGCATCGCCTCCCAGGCCCTGGGCCTGGGCGAGGGTGCCGTGGCCGAGGCTATCAAGTACACCCAGGAGCGCGTCCAGTTCGGCAAGCGCATCTCCCAGTTCCAGAACACCCAGTTCCAGCTGGCCGATATGCACACCCGCATGGAGGCTGCCAAGTACCTGGTGTACTCCGCTGCCATGAAGAAGCAGAACCACGAGCCCTACTCCATGGACGCCGCCATGGCCAAGCTGTTTGCCGCCGAGGCCGCTTCCGATGTGACCCGCCGCGCCGTGCAGCTGTTCGGCGGCTACGGCTACACCCGTGAGTATCCCGTGGAGCGCATGATGCGCGACGCCAAGATCACCGAGATCTACGAGGGCACTTCCGAGGTCCAGCGTATGGTCATTTCCAGCCACCTGGGCGTGAAGTAATAAGGAGGGTAAAGGAAAAATGAAGATTTTAGTTACCGTTAAGCAGGTCCCCGATACCTCCGGTAAGGTGGCCGTGAATCCCGATGGCACCCTGGACCGTGCGTCCATGCAGACCATCATCAACCCCGATGACCTGAACGCCGTTGAGGCCGCCCTGAAGCTGAAGGACGAGCTGGGCTGCAAGGTGGTGGCCTTCACCATGGGTCCCCCTCCCGCCGAGGGCATGCTGCGTGAGCTGATGGCCATGGGCGTGGACGAAGGCGTGCTGATCACCGCCCGCGAGTTCGGCGGCTCCGACACCTACGCCACCTCCCAGATCATCGCCGCCGGTATCGATACCTACGGCATCGATGACGACGACATCATCCTGGCCGGCCGCCAGGCCATCGACGGCGATACCGCCCAGGTGGGTCCCCAGATCGCCGAGAAGCTGCATCTGCCCCAGGTGGCCTACGCCGGTGAGATCACCAAGAACGGCAATGAGCTGACCGTCAAGCGCATCCTGGAGGACGGTTACATGACCATCAAGGTCAAGACCCCCTGCATGATCACCTGCATCAAGGAGCTGAATGAGCCCCGCTACCTGTCCGTGGGCGGCGCTTTCGAGGCCTATTCCAAGCCCCTGGTCACCATGACCTATGAGACGCTGAAGGATCATCCCCTCATCGACAAGAGCACTATCGGCCTGGCCGGTTCTCCCACCAATATTCTCACCTCCTTTACGCCTCCCCAGAAGGGCGCCGGCATGATGCTCGAGGGCGCCGGCAAGGAGACCACTGACAAGCTGGCCGGCATCCTGGCCGCCAAGCACATCATCTGATCGAAAGGAGAAACGAAAATGGCTTTTAATAGTGCGGATACCGCTGCCTTCAAGAACGTTTGGGTTTTCTGCGAGCAGCGTCAGGGCGTCATGATGCCCACTACCTTTGAACTGATCTCCGAGGGTCGCAAGCTGGCCAATGAGCTGGGCGTAGAGCTGTGCGGCATTCTCCTGGGCGACAACGTGGACGGCATCGCCGCCGAGCTGGGTCAGTACGGCGCCGACAAGGTTTACGTCTACAACAGCCCCCTGCTGAAGGATTACACCACCGACGGCTACACCAAGGTCATCGTGGACGCCGTGGAGGACATCAAGCCCGAGATTCTGCTCTTCGGCGCCTCCAACATCGGCCGTGACCTGGCCCCCCGCTGCGCTGCCCGCCTGCACACCGGCCTGTGCGCCGACTGCACCCACCTGGACATCGACATGCCCAACTATAAGGGCTTCCTCCGCGAGGCTTCCACCCTGCCCGAGGAGCGTATCGAGAAGCTGGGCACCGTCATGATCAACCGCGAGCCCCACAGCGTGGAGCGTGACCTGAAGATGACCCGTCCCGCTTTCGGCGGCCATCTGATGGCCTCCATCATCTGCCCCCGCTTCCGTCCCGCCATGGCCACTGTCCGCCCCGGCGTGATGAAGAAGCGCGAGTGCCCCAAGAACGTGGAGATTCTCCACCCCGCTTTCGAGCTGAACGCCTCTGACATCAAGACCGAGGTCACCGAGACCGTCAAGGCCGCCAAGAAGCTGGTGGACCTGATCGGCGCTGACTTCATCGTCTCCGTGGGCCGCGGCATCAGCAAGGACGTGGAGAAGGGTATCGCTCTGGCCGAGGAGCTGGCCGAGGTCCTGGGCGGCGTCGTGGGTTCCTCCCGCGCCTGCGTGGACGCCGGCTGGATCACCGCCGACCATCAGGTTGGCCAGACCGGCAAGACCGTCCATCCCAAGGTCTACGTTGCCCTGGGTATCTCCGGCGCCATCCAGCACAAGGCTGGTATGCAGGAGTCTGAGTGCATCATCGCCGTCAACAAGAACGAGACCGCGCCCATCTTCGAGGTGGCTGACTACGGTATCGTGGGCGACCTGTTCAAGGTTGTTCCCGAGCTGATCGAGTCCATCAAGGCTGCCAAGGCCGCCAAGTAAGGACATTACGGCATAAAAAAGAGTACCATTCCGAGAGGAATGGTACTCTTTTGAGCCTGTCAAAAAACGGCTATGCCGTTTTTTGACAATGGGATTGCAGTC
>CAMKGX010000010.1 GCA_946412355.1 uncultured Clostridia bacterium | reverse complement strand
CAAGGGTTCGCGCCTGCGGGCGCGAAATCTGCGATGCTTTTTTGACAATCTGAAAAAAGGGACGCCGACCGGCGTCCCTTTTTTTGCGCTTAATTGCGGTTTTCACAGAGGCTGCGGGCGGCGTTATAGTCGCTGGGCACCTCCACCGTGTTGGGCGGGAAGAATTCGTTGACCGGGAAGGGCACCGTCTGGAAAAGGCTGCAGGGGTCCTCCTGGGTGTTGGACGGGGCGTTCTCCGTCTGGGGGATGCAGTAGTCATACACCGGCACCAGCAGCTGGGAGTCCCGCTCCAGCCGTACCAGGGTGAACTGGCCCAGGGTGACGAAGTAGCGGACGGGATCGGGGTCGTTCAGCACCAACTCGCTGCCAAAGGCCTGGGCGATAAAGGCGGGTACCTCCGTCAGATTGCCGGCAGACGCGCCGCCGAAGCCGTTTGTGGTGTCCACCACCCGACTGGACAGCACGATGGGGTCCACCGCTTCTACCACCGCTGTGGGCAGGTTGGTACGCAGCAGGGCGGGAACGTCCATCTCCTCCAGCACTGTGTCAGACGAGAAGATTTTGGCGGCACCCTCGCTGCCGAAGAGAATGGCCCGCTTGTCGAACACGCACAGGCCCTCGGCCTCGGTGTACCGGGGCGTGCCGGTGTAGACCTGGAGCCGGACACGGTAATAAAACCGCATATCCACACTGTAATAGCCCCGGTTGAAGTTCACCGGCTCCACATCGGTGAACACATACAGCAGCTCGGCGCTGCCTCCACGGGTGTTCTGGGCGTTTTCCAGCAGGTTTTTGGCATTGACGGTGGGGTAGAACCGCAGGTCCTCCACGCAGTCTTTATCACGGCAAGAGTCGTATACCTTTTTCGTATGGATGCAAACGGACTCCCGCACACTGTTCAGGTCGCTGACGGGGCCGGGCATTACGGTTTCGGGCATGATATTGACCTCCTGATAAGTATTGAAAGCATCGGGCTTTCACCACATTCTATGCCGCTATCGTCGCCATGTGCGCGGCCTTACGGCGGAGACTTTACAAACCGGGGCAAATCGGGTATAATACCGGGGACGAAAGGGGGATGCGTATGGCAGAAGGGTTTATTCGTGACAAGCTGGAAATCAAGTTTGTGATACTATATGTAATGTCCCGGGTGACGGCCCCCATTCCCATGGACGGCGTGCAGCAGCTGACCATGATCGATGGCGGCATCGAGTATTTCGACTTTGCCGAGTGCCTGAATGATCTTGTGCGCACGGAGCACCTGACGCTGCACGACGGGCTGTATCTGATTACGCCTAAGGGAATGCGTAACAGCCAGATCTGCGAGAGCAACATCCCCTACTCGGTACGGCTGAAGGCGGACAAGGAGCTGGCGGCTTACAACGCCATGTTGCTGCGAAAGTCCCAGGTGCGCAGCGATGTCACCGCCAACGAAAAGGGCGGCTATACCGTCAATCTGGCGCTGGATGACGAGCTGGGCAGCGTGATGCGCCTGTCGCTGATGATTCCCGATGAGGCCATGGGCAAGGAAGTGTCGGACCGATTCCAGAGGGACCCGGAGAAGATGTATTCCAAGGTGTTGGAAGCGATTATTACCAAGTAAAATCATATACTGTAAAGTGAGAAGCCTTTGCACGCTGTGCAGGGGCTTCTTTTTTGTCATACCGCGGGACGAGCCGTCATAGAGTAGAGCAAGAGAACGGAAAGGGGCTGGCTATGTGGAGCAGCAGGCGGCGGTGGCGCGGTTCCGGCAGGCGGCGGAACTGCTGGAGGGGAAGTGGCAGCGGGGGCTGCAGCGGCTATCGGAGGAGCAGATGGCGCTGTGCGAGGAGATACGGCTTCGCGCCGGACGGCGGATGACGGTGCTGCTGCCGGAGGGGGAGATGGTGCCGGACGACGCCGCTCCCACAGTTACCCACCAGGATCTGGAGCGGCTTTGCGATATGCTGACGGCCTACTCCCGCTACGCCTCCGCTGACGCCATGGGACGAGGGTATTTACAGACGAAAGGCGGCTTTCGTGTGGGCCTGTGCGGCACGGCGGTGCTGCGGGAGGGGGTTGTTGCCAATCTGCGGGACATCTCCTCGGCGTCGCTGCGTATCGGCAGGGAGATAAAGGGTGTGGCAGGGCCAATTTTGAATGAATTAATGCCCGATGGCACTTTACCCGGCACGTTGCTGCTGTCAGGGCCGGGCGGGGGTAAAACCACGCTGCTGCGGGACATGATACGCTGTCTTTCAGACGGACAGGCGGGACGGCACCCCCTGCGTGTGGCCCTGGCGGACGAGCGGGGCGAAATCGCCGCTATGTACCAGGGCCTGCCTCAACTGGATGTGGGGGGTCACACGGACGTGCTGGACGGCTGCCCCAAGGCCATGGCCATCCCCATGTTGCTGCGGAGCATGAACCCCCAGGTGCTGGCGGTGGACGAGATTACGGAGAGCGAGGACATCCGGGCCATCGTCAGCGCCGCCAACTGCGGCGTGACCATGCTGGCCACGATTCACGCCGCTGATGTGACAGAATTACAGCGAAAACCCTTGTTTCGGCGGCTTTTACAGGCCAAAGTGATTGCCAAAGCGGTGGTGATACAGCGGCGGGAGGGACAGCGGCACTATCTTGTGGAGGATCTGGCGTGATAAAAGGCGTGGGTGCGTTGCTGATTATTGCCGCCAGCCTGCTGCTGTGCCGGGAGCGGTTTGCCCGGCAGCGGCAGAAGCTGCTGCACATCGAAGACCTGGCCCAGGCGCTGTCGGACATGGCGTCCGCCGTGCGCTTTTCCGGCCTGACGATTCCTGACGCCATGGCGCAGCAGCAAATCCGCCTCTGGTGCGGCGGACTGTTTACAGCGGTCTGCCAGATGTATGAGGAGGGCGCGGCGCTGCCGGAGAGTTGGCAAGCCGCCATTGACGGGCTGGACTGGGAGGTAAAGCGAGTGCTGCAAACCCTTTCGTGGCAGGGTGACCGGGAAAAGCTGCTGGGCGAGCTGCAGCGGGGGGCGGAGACCCTGCGGGAGACGGAGGCGCGGTGGCGCGAGGTGATGCGATCGCAGAGGAAGGTGCAGCTGGCCGGGGCGCTGTCGCTGGGACTATTACTAATGATTCTTCTGATTTGAGGGTGTGGCAATGGAAGTGGATTTGATTTTCAAAATCGCCGCGGTGGGCATTCTGGTGGCGGTGCTGAATTTGATTCTGGTGCGGTCCGGGCGGGACGAGCAGGCGCTGATGACCACACTGGCGGGGCTTGTGGTGGTGCTGATGATTCTTGTGCAGCAGATCAGCGAGCTGTTTGAGCTGATCCGCAGCCTGTTTTCACTGTAATGGCGGTGCTGTGGAAGGCGCTGGGGCTGTGCGTCATCGGTGCGATTCTGGCCTCGGCGCTGAAAAAGACAAGCCCTCCTATGGCACTGCTGGTGGCGCTGGGGGCCTGCGTGGGCGCGCTGTGCCTGCTGGCAGTCCAGGCGGAGCGGGTGGCATCGTTCTGCCGCCAGATCGTGGTGCTGACGGGGCTGGATGAAACGGTGTTCACGCCGTTGGTGAAGATTCTGGGCGTGGGCATCGTGGTGCGCATCGGAAGCGAAATCTGCAAGGACGCGGAGTATAACGGCGCGGCGGCGGTGGTGGAGCTGACGGGCGCCATGGTGGCGGTGGGGGTGTCAATCCCCCTTTGGGAGGCGGTATGGCGCATGGTACAAAGCGTACTGTAAAGGGAATTATCCTTACAGTATTCCTGGCGATATGCTGCTGCTCTACACCGGCTGCGGCAGAGGAATGGGCGGAGATAACGGCGGATTTGCCGCCGGAGGTGACGGCCTATATGGACGAAGGCGCCGAGGGCTACGGCTGGCAAAAGGGCATCCGGGCGCTGGGGGAGCAAGCGGTGGCGCTTTTGGCGGAAGAAATGGCAGGCGGCGTGCGGGGAACGGCGTCACTGCTGCTGATTGTCATCGCCACCTCCGTGGCAGAGGGTGCCATGACGGCGGCAGGAGACGGAAAGGTGCCCAACTACGTGCCCATGGCAGCGATGCTGGCGGTGACCGGCGCAGCGGTGGGTGGGCTCCACAGCCTGGCGGCTTCCTGCGGGGAGACATTGGAGCGGCTTCACGTGCTCTCGGAGCTGCTGCTGCCCGCCATTGGGGCGGCGCTGACGGCGGCGGGCGGCGTGGCGTCGGCGTCCATGCGGCAGGTGGCTACGGTGTTCCTGTCCCAGGTGCTGATTGGATTAATGCAAACGCTGCTGCCGCTGGTGTACTGCCTGATCGGCGCGTCGGCGGCGGACGTGATGCTGCCAGACCACCATTTTAAGGCCATTGCCTCCGCCATCCGGAAGGTGGTGACCTGGGCGCTGACGGCCTGCGTGGTGCTGTATACCGGGTATCTCACGGTGGGCGGCGCGGTGGCGGGCAGCGCGGACCGGCTGGCGATGCAGGCTGCCCGCTCCGCCATTTCGGCGGCGGTGCCGGTGGTGGGCGGCATCATTTCCGACGCCAGCGGCGTGGTGCTGGCGGGGGCGGAGACCATCAAAAACGCTATGGGCGTGGCGGGGCTGCTGGCTGTCCTGGGGATTTGCATGGGACCGTTTGTCTCCCTGCTGGTGCAGTTTATGCTGTTTAAGGCGGTATCTTTTCTGGCGGGGGTGCTGGGCGGCGCGGTAGCGGCGTATTTGGACGCCATCGGAAACGCCTATGCGCTGCTGCTGGGGATGGTGGGCACCGGGGCACTGGTGCTGATCATCTCCCTATCTACTTCTGTAAGGCTGGTGATTGGGTGAGTGACATTCGGACGTGGCTTGTGGGCCTGTTTGCCGCTGCGGCGGCGGTGAGCGTGCTGTATAGCCTGATTCCCCAGGGGAAGCTGCTGGTGATTGCCCGTTGCAGCGGCGGCCTGGTGCTGCTGCTGGCGCTGCTGCGGCCTGCGCTGCACTGGGACAGCCACATCTGGGAGAACAGCTTTCGCCGGTGGCAGGACGAGATGGATATGGCGACGCTGCAGATGCAGGGGGCAGAGGAAAATCGGCTCTCATCAATCATAGCGGACAGGACAGCCGCATATATTCAGGAAAAAGCGGAGGCCATGGGGCTTGCGTGCCACCCTGCGGTTTCCACAACGCTGCGGCAGGGGGTGCCGTTTCCCGACCGGGTATGGCTGGATGTTCCCTTTCACGGCCCGCTGTCCGACTGTATCAAAACTGACCTGGACATTCCACAGGAACGGCAGATTTGGCGGGAGGATACACCGTGAAGGAAAAATGGTTAACAGTGCTGTCCCGGTATAAGTTTCCGGCGATTATGCTGCTCTTGGGCGTGGTGCTGATGCTGCTGCCGGTGGGGAAGAAAACCACTGCGGCATCCGAGGAGACGCCCCCACAGGAATTTGACCTGGCGGCCATGGAGCGGCAGATAGAGGAGATCGTGGGCTGCATGGACGGCGTGGGGCGGGTGCGGGTGATGCTGACGCTGCGCACCGGGCCCACCCTGTCCCTGGCCAGCGACCAGGACGAGACGCTGCGGGACGCGGAAATGCGGACGGAGAGCCAGATTCTGAAGCTGAACCGGGGCAGCGGCATGCAGGAGGTGGTCATCACGCAGCAGCGTTATCCCGTTTTTCAAGGGGCGGTCATCGTGTGTGACGGCGCGGGAAACAGCGCGGTGCGCTTGCAGGTGACGGAGGCGGTGTCGGTGCTGACGTCGCTTTCCAGCGACAAGATTACCGTGGCAAAATGGCAATCATAAATGATGGGGAGGATTCGGACAATGAAAAAGGTCAAGGTGACAAAGCAGATGGGCAAGCGGTATGCCGTGGTGGCGGCGGTAATGGTGCTGGTGGGGGCGTCTCTGTACATGAACTGGCGCTACGCCGGGGAGTCGGCACCCAACACCAAGGTGCTGGGTCAGGCCACGCTGGTGAACGAGACGGAGCAGGAGGAGGCGGCGGAGGTGTCCCGCCCGGTGGTGGAGGAGAACGACTACTTTGCCACCGCCCGGCTCAGCCGCAAGCAGGCCCGGGACAGCGCCATCTCCATGCTGCAGGAGGCGGAGATCGACGAGCACGCCTCCGAGGACGTGCTGAACGAGGCGTCACAGACGCTGCAGGTGCTGGCTTCCTACACGGTGGCCGAGGCCCAGATTGAAAACCTGGTCACCGCCAAGGGGTACACCGACTGCGTGGCCTTCATGGGGGCGGAGTCCATCAGCGTGGTGGTGGCGGACCCGGACGGGCTGGACGCCACGGACGTGGCACGCATCAAGGACATCGTGATGACGGAGACGGACTACAAACCCGCCCAGATCAAGGTGATGGAGGCAAATTAACTGTTGTATTTTTCCGCTGCCGATGGTATACTGAATGCACTAATGTGTATTAAGGAGATTGGCAGCTATGGCTGAGAGCAAAGATTATCTGGTACACCAGGAGGAAATGGGCAATATCCAAATCTCCGAGGAAGTGGTGGCCTCCATCGCCGTGAACGCCGCCGTAGAAGTGGACGGCGTGGGCGGACTGATGAGCGCCAACGTGTCCGACATCGTCACCGGCGGCAAGAAGCTGACCAGCAAGGGCATCAAGGTGGAGATGGACGGCAACGACCTGGTGGTGAGCCTGTATATCATCGTGCGCTACGGCTGCGCCGTGGGCGAGGTGGCCAAAAAGGTGCAGCAGGTGGTGTTCAGCGCCTTGGAGGGCATGACCGGCTTCAAGGTTTCCACCGTCAACGTCCACGTGGGCGGCATCAGCTTCAACTAACGGATAGAGAGATAGAGAGATATGACACGCAATACTGCCAGAGAAATCGCATCCCATTTGATTTATGAGCTCAGCTTCACCGACCTGGGTGTGGAGGAATTCCTGGACGCCCGATTGAGCGCCGAGAATTTCGCCGACCTGCTGCCGGAGTGCGAGCTGTATGAGGAGCTGCCCAATGAGAAACAGGCGGCCTATATCCGCCGGCTGGTGACAGGCGTTTCCCAGCACGCGGCGGAGCTGGATACCTATATCGAGAAGTACGCCCAGGGCTGGCGGTTTGACCGCATCTCCCTGGTGGCCTCCGCCATCATGCGACTGGCGATGTTTGAAATCATGTATATGCCGGACATTCCCAACGGCGCCGCCGTCAACGAGGCGGTGGAGCTGGCCAAGAAGTACGACGACCCGGAGACGGCCAAGTTCGTCAACGGCATCCTGGGCAGCTTCGTCCGGGAAGAGATCAAGGAGTAATCGGGAGGGCAGAGCGTTGGCTCTGCCTTTTTCCCATGTGGGGAGGTGGATGACACGGCGCAGCAATTCATGACGGTGACCCAGGTGAACGAGCTGGTGAAGGCGCTGCTGGACGGCGCCGCGCCGCTGCAAAACGTCCACGTACAGGGGGAGCTGAGCAACTATAAAATCTACCCCTCCGGGCACCATTATTTTACGCTGAAGGACGGCAGCTCCGCCATCCGCTGTGTCATGTTCGCCTCTTCCGCCATGCGCCTGCGGTTCCGCCCGGAAAACGGTATGAAGGTGGTGGCGGCGGGCCGGGTCAGCGTGTACCCCCGGGACGGCGCGTACCAGCTCTACTGCTCGTCACTGACGGTGGCGGGCGTGGGTGACCTGTACGTGGCCTACGAGCAGCTAAAAGAAAAGCTATTGGCCCGGGGTCTATTTGACGAGGACCACAAAAAGCCGCTGCCCCGGTACCCCGGTCGGATTGCCATCGTCACCTCCTCCGCCGGCGCGGCCATCCACGATATGATCCGCATTCTGCGGCGGCGCTACCCCATCGCCAAGGTGATATTGCTGCCGGTGCGGGTGCAGGGCACGGAGGCGCCGGGGGAGATCGCAGAGGCCATCGCCTACGCCAATGAGCATCATCTCGCAGACGTGCTGATCACCGGACGGGGCGGCGGCTCCATAGAGGACTTGTGGGCCTTCAATGACGAGCGGGTGGCCTACGCCATCTACGATTCGGAAATTCCCGTTATCTCCGCCGTGGGACACGAGCCGGACGTGACCATTGCCGATTTTGTGGCGGACGCCCGGGCCTCCACCCCCTCCAACGCGGCGGAGATCGCCGTGCCGGACATGGCGGAGCTACTGGGCCGTCTGGCACATCAGGACGGACGGATGCGCCAGGGGCTGCTGGGGGCCGCAGAGGCCCGGCGGCAGCGGCTGGAGAGCGCGGCCTCGCGCCGGGTGTGGCAGGACAGCGGTGCGCTGTTACAGGATAAGCGCCTGGCGCTGGACAGCGTAACGGCGCGGCTGGAGGGCGCGGCGCAGCGCAGCTTGCAGCAGAAGGCGCAGCGGCTGGCTACCCTTGCCTCTGCGGTGGACGCCATGAGCCCGCTGAAGGTGCTGAGCCGGGGCTACGCCATCGCCACCGATGAAAGGGAGCAGACGATCCGCACAGCAAGTCAGCTCACGGAGGGCGACAGAGTGCATTTGCGGTTTCACAGCGGCGGGGCCGTCTGCCGCGTAGAGAGCAGGGAGGACTGACATGACAAAGAAAATGGATTTTGAGCAGAGTATGGCCCGGATTGATGAGATTGCCGCCGCGTTGGAGCGGGGCGACGCCACTTTAAGTGAGAGCATGGCGCTGTTTCAGGAGGGCACGGCTCTCATCGGCAAGTGCCGGGAGGAATTGGACAAGGCCCAGCAACAGGTGGTACAGCTGATGCGCAGCGCCGACGGCACGGCGGAGGAAGCGCCCTTTGCGGTGGAGGAGTAAACATGAATTACGATGCACAATATAAAGAATATCTGACCGCCATCGAGGGCTATCTGAACGGCCTTTTCACGGGGGACGAGCCCTACGGACGACTATATGAGTCCATCCGGTACAGTCTGCTGGCAGGGGGCAAGCGGATTCGCCCGGTGCTGACGCTGGAATTTGCCCATCTGGGCGGCATCGACTGGCATCTGGCACTGCCCTTTGCCTGCGCCCTGGAGCTGGTACACAACTATTCGTTGATTCACGATGACCTGCCCTGCATGGATGACGACGACCTCCGCCGGGGCAAGCCCACCAACCACAAGGTGTACGGCGAGACGCTGGCGGTGTTGGCGGGCGACGCCCTGCAGCCTGAGGCCTTCCGGCTGATGGCCGAGGCGCCGGGCCTCTCCGCCGAGACGAAGCTGGAGGCGGTGCGGGTGCTGTCCCATGCCTGCGGCGCGGACGGCATGGTGGGCGGACAGGTGCTGGACACCCTTTGCCGCGTCAACACCCGGGATGGCTTACAGGAGCTGAACCGGCTGAAAACCGGCGTGATGATCTCCGCCGCCGCAGACCTGGGCTGCGTGGCTGCCGGCATGAGCGGGGAACAGCGCGCCCAGGCCCGGCAGTACGCCGACAACCTGGGCCTTGCCTTCCAGATTCGAGACGATATGCTGGACGTGATGGGTGACGAGGCTGTGTTCGGCAAACCCATCGGCTCCGACCGTGAGGAGGGGAAAATCACCTATGTGGATCTCCTTGGCCTGGATGGCTGCGAGGCCGAGGTGGAGGCCACCACAAAGCGGGGCTGCGACGCTATTGCCCGCTGGCAGGGCAGCGAATTTCTGCTGGAGCTGGCCCGCCGCATGGTGGCCCGGGACAAGTAAATATTTTTGTATATTCCCAAGCGGCGCAGGAGACGAATCTGTTCCCTGCGCCGCTTTTTCACTGCGGGTTATTTGGGACAAGAAAACCATAAAAATATACGGTATATTATGAATATTCACTGTTGTCAAAACGGGGAAGCTATGGTATTATAATAAATTACTGAACAGAGGCGCAGTATCCTAGTCAGATCTTCCGTTTCCTAAGAGGGGCCTAAAAATCCCTTAAAGGGCACAACTGTGAAACCTCTGGTGCCTGCTTCTTACGCCCAGTTTGGGGTGGGTGCTGGACGGAAGGTGCGCTTTCGCGTGCCTGCGCTCGTAGGGCGCCCTCCAATGGCATGGAGGACCCGACCCTGCGGTCGTGGAGACCTGCTGTTGTGCGTCGGCGTACTCCCCTGGTGGTAAAGCGACCGGCGTACGAGGCAGATGTTATGAAACCTGCATTGCGGTGCTACCCGGCTTTAAGCCGTGAACGCTGTGTGCAGAGTAGCCTGCCTTGCGTGGAGAAGGTGGATAGGGGAGCTGATGCTCGAGATCCCTGGCCGGGGAAGCAGAGTGATTCTCTTGAAACCCCATCTGCAAAAGAGGATAAGAAACGGTTCGACTGTGGTGGAAATCACCTAGGCTGTCCTTTACGGGGCGGCGGAGGGATTGCAGTGCGGACTAAGTGGCAGTCGGGTATTGCGACGCGGTAACGGCGCAAAGCGGTGCTGAAAGGGAAACCGCCTCCATCGGCGACGAGAGGTGCGCTGCGGGGAAAGCCAACCCGTACCTAAGCCGTAAGATTTACTTCCGCTGCTGCCCTGTTCAGTGATTTAACGATTCTTCGCCCTTTGGCGGTGGAATAGACAGGAGTTTACCTTGAAGGGAAAAGAAAAACAGAAGTCCAGCCATTGGGCCATGCAGGTCTTCGTGCTGGCGGTGGCCCTCAGCGCGGCGCTGAGCCTGATCTCGTCCACAGCCCTCACCGGGGCGGGATACGTGGTGGCCGTGTCGGTGCTGGTGGCGTTCATTGCGCTGGGCATCGTGTTTGACATGATCGGCGTGGCGGTGACGGCGGCGGACCCCCGGCCCTTCCACTCTATGGCCTCCCATAAGGAAAAAGGCGGCAAGCAGGCCATCCGCCTGCTGCAAAACGCCAGCCGCGTCAGCTCCGTGTGCAACGACGTGGTGGGCGATATTTGCGGCATCGTCAGCGGCACCACCGCTGCGGTGATCGTGACCAGGCTGCAGCAGGATTTCAGCACTACGTCGGTGCTGATTGCCATTGCGCTGACGGCGCTGATTTCCGGTCTGACTATCGGCGGCAAGGCCCTGGCGAAAACCGTGGCCATCAACGACTGCACCCGGGTGGTACACCGTGTGGCGCTTATTATGTACGCTTTGCATCTGTATCGGTGAATTTGAGGATCGAAATGGTTTTAGAGAAGATTGCCCAGCCCTCCGATATTCGGAAGCTGACGGATACGCAACTGCAAACGCTCTGCGCCGAAATGCGGCATTTTTTGGTGGAGCAGGTGTCGAAAACCGGCGGGCACCTGGCCTCCAACCTGGGCGTAGTGGAGCTGACGGTGGCTATTCACCGGGTGTTTGACACGTCCCGTGACCGGCTTTTGTTCGACGTGGGCCACCAGTGCTACGTCCACAAGGCGCTGACCGGACGGCGGGAACTGTTTTCCACACTGCGGCAGTTTGGCGGCCTCAGCGGCTTTCCCAAGCCCTATGAGAGCGTCCACGACGCCTTTTTTGCCGGGCACGCCTCCGACTCCGTGTCCGTGGCGCTGGGCATGGCCCGGGCCAGGACGCTGCGCCATGAGGATTACCATGTGCTGGCGCTGATTGGCGACGGCGCTTTGGGCGGTGGCCTCAGCTTCGAGGGCCTTAACGACGCCGGCGCGTCCCGGGAGCCCATGATCGTGGTGCTCAATGACAACGGTATGTCCATCGCCCCCAACGTGGGCGGTGTTTCCCACCATTTGCAAAATCTGCGGAATAAGCCGGAATACTACGAATTCAAGAAGAAATACCGGGAGACCCTGGGGGGCAACCCGGTGGGTAAACAGATTTACAAGGTGAGCCACAGCGTCAAGCGGGCGCTGAAAAACTCCATTTATCCCACATCAACCATGTTTGAGAGCCTGGGCTTCCACTATCTGGGGCCGGTAAACGGCCACGACGTGGCGGCGCTGACCCAGGCGCTGACGCTGGCAAAGACCATGGACCGGCCTGTGCTGCTCCATGTGCTGACCACCAAGGGGCAGGGGTATGGCCCCGCGGAGCAGAATCCCGGCAAATTCCACGGCATAGGCGCGTTTGACATGGCCTCGGGCAAAACGTTGAAGCCCTCGGGCGACAGTTTTTCCTCCGTGTTCGGCCAGACCCTGACGGAGCTGGCGGGGGAGGACGAAACGGTGTGCGCCATTACGGCGGCCATGCCCGACGGCACGGGGCTGACCCGGTTTGCGGAAAAATATCCCAAGAGGCTGTTTGACGTGGGCATTGCCGAGGGCCACGCGGTAGCCATGGCGGGCGGCATGGCCAAGCAGGGCTTGAAGCCTGTCTTTGCCGTGTATTCCAGCTTTTTGCAGCGGGGCTACGACATGATGCTGCAGGATGTGGCGTTGGACGGGCTACACGTGGTATTCGGCGTGGACAGAGCCGGCTTGGTGGGCGCCGACGGCGAGACCCATCACGGCTGTATGGATGCGCTGTATCTCTGTCAAATCCCGGGCATGACGGTGTATTCTCCCGCCAGCTTTGCGGAGCTGCGCTCTATGCTGCGGCGGGCCGTACTGGATTGCGCCGGCCCGGTGGCGGTCCGCTATCCCCGGGGCGGGGAGGAGCGGTATACCGCCGATTGGGACAACGAGGCGGTGTCGGTGCTGCGAGAGGGCGACGACGCCGTAATCATGACCTACGGCATTTTGACAAACCAGGCCCTGGACGCGGCGGACCGGCTGGCGGAGAAGGGCATTCGCGCCGCCGTGGTGAAGCTGCATCAGATCGCGCCGCTGGACGAGGACGCCATCTGCCGCGCCGCCGGCAGCGCCAGGTGCTTGCTGGTACTGGAGGACTGCCTGGCCACCGGGTGCGTAGGCCAGCGCGTGGCCGCTCTTCTGGTGGAAAAAGGCTGTGCACCCCGGCGCTTGCTGTTGAAGAATTTGGGCGGCACAGTGCCGTCCCACGGCGGCGTTGGGCAGCTCTACCGCCAGTTGGGCTTGGACGGCGACAGCGTGGCGAAGGCCATCGAGGAGGCAGTGCATGAGCAATAAAACAAGGCTGGACGTGCTGCTGGTGGAACGGGGCTTTGTAGAGAGCCGCCAGAAGGCCCAGGCTGTCATTATGGCGGGGCAGGTGTTTGTGGCCCAGCAGAAGGTGGACAAGCCCGGCACCGCCGTGGCCAATGACGCGGAAATCGAGGTGCGGGGCCACGTGCTGCGCTATGTGAGCCGGGGAGGCTTGAAGCTGGAAAAGGCCATGCAGACCTGGCCCATCACCCTGGAGGGGAAAGTCTGCGCCGACATCGGCGCCTCCACCGGCGGCTTCACCGATTGTATGCTGCAAAACGGCGCACAGAAAGTGTACGCCGTGGACGTGGGCTACGGCCAGTTGGACTGGAAGCTGCGCAACGATGAACGGGTGGTGTGCCTCGAGCGCACCAACGCCCGGTATCTGAGCCATGAGGAGATTCCCGACACGTTGGATTTCGCCTCCATCGACGTCAGCTTTATTTCGCTGAAGCTGATTTTCCCGGCGCTGTACGAGCTGCTGCGGGAGGGCGGCGAAATCGCCTGCCTTATTAAGCCCCAGTTTGAAGCGGGCCGGGAAAAGGTGGGCAAAAAGGGCGTTGTCCGGGACAGCGCTGTCCATAAAGAGGTGCTGGAAAACTTCCTTATCTATGCAAAGGAAAACAACTTTACAGTGCTTGGTATCACGTATTCTCCCATCCGCGGACCGGAGGGGAACATCGAGTATTTAGGGTATCTGCGCAAGTCCGATGAGCCGGACGGCGCCTACGATATTGACGCCGTGGTGGCGGCGTCTCACGAGGAATTGAAGGGAGGGTGCGACACATGAAAAAGGTGATTTTGTGCCCCAATCCCTATCGTGATAAGGATCTGGCGGTGGCGAAGCAGTCCCAGGAGATTTTATCGAGCATCGGCTTTGAAACGGTGGTGTGCCTGCCCTTTCAGCGTGATGGCTACGATGACCAGTTGGGCGTGCCCATCGGGCAGTTGCAGCAGGAGATTCGCAACGCCGATTTGCTCATCGCTTTCGGCGGCGACGGCACCATTCTCCACCTGGCCCGGACGGTGGCTCTCCACAAGGTGCCGGTGCTGGGCATTAACCTGGGCAATCTCGGCTTTATGTCAGAGCTGGAATCCAACGAGGTGGAGCGGCTCTACGATCTGCAAAACTGGGATTTTACCGTGGAGTCCCGTATGATGCTGGACGTGACCATTCTGCGGGACGACAGGCCGGTTTACAGCAATATCGCCCTCAACGACGCGGTGATTTCCAAGGGCTCCATCGCCCGGGTGGTGCGGCTGGACATCTTCACCGAGGAGGGCAGGCTCACCAAGGTGACGGGCGACGGCGTGATCATCTCCACGCCCACTGGCTCCACCGGCTATTCCATGGCGGCCGGCGGCCCCATCGTGGAGCCCACGGCCCGGAATCTGCTGATGACGCCCATCTGCGCCCACTCCACCCGGGCCATGTCCTACGTG
This sequence comes from uncultured Clostridia bacterium, assembly GCA_946412355.1. GTDB lineage: Bacteria > Bacillota > Clostridia > Oscillospirales > Oscillospiraceae > Vescimonas. The sequence continues at coordinate 35,165 of CAMKGX010000010.1, read as the reverse complement.
CTGTCACCGGAGCACGTCATCACCATCGAGGCGGCGGACGCCAACCGGAAATTCGTTTACCTTTCGGCAGACGGCGGCAAGGCGTTCAGCCTGAAAAACGGCGACCGGGTGCGGGTGCGCCAGGCGAAATTTGACACAAAACTGGTCCGATTGAGCAAAAAGAGCTTTTGCGACATTCTGGACAGTAAAATGGGCATGGGAGGCGAAGGAGCATGAAAAACGAACGGCAGGAATTGCTGCTGCAAATTGTGTCCGAGGAGATCATTGAGACCCAGGAGCAGCTTTTGGAGGCGCTGGAGAAGCGGGGCGTGCGCTCCACCCAGGCCACCATTTCCCGGGACATCAAGCAGCTTCATTTGGTAAAGGAGCCTTCCGGCCAGGGCACGTACCGCTACGCGGTGTCAGCTCAGAAAAACCATCTGAACTTCGCTGACCGGCTGCGCACCATCTTCCGCCAGAGCGTGCTCAGCGTGGACTACGCCCAGAATATCGTGGTGCTGAAAACCATGCCTGGCCTGGCCCAGGGCGCTGCCTCCGCGCTGGATGGCATGGAGAACGTGGGCGTGGTGGGCTCCCTGGCAGGGGACGACACCGTGCTGCTTGTGATGCGCAATGAGCATGGCGCGGCAGCGCTGTGCGCCGAGGTAAAGGAACAACTGCGGTAACGTGTAGATAAGGAGGCTTCCCCATGCTGGAAGTGCTGCACATTGAGAATATCGCCATCATCGAGTCCGCCGAGATCACTTTTGAGCGGGGCTTCAACGCCCTCACCGGTGAGACCGGCGCCGGTAAGTCCATCGTCATCGACGCTATGAGCGCCGTGCTGGGCCAGCGCACCAGCCGGGAGCTGATTCGCACCGGGGCGGACAAGGCCTACGTCAGCGCATGGTTCTCCGGCGTGGAGGAATCGCTGTGCAGCGACCTGGGCTTTGGCCCCGACGAGGACGGCAATCTGATGCTGCAGCGGGAGATCTATGCCGACGGCAAGAACGTGTGCCGGGTGGGCGGACGTCCCTTAACGGTGTCGCAGCTGAAAACCCTGGGGCAGCGGCTTTTGAATATCCACGGCCAGCACGATGGGCAGCAGCTGTTGGACGAGACGCAGCATCTGCTGTATCTTGACCGGTTTGCAAAAGACGAAAAGCAGCTTGCAGACTACGCTGAAAAGTATAACCACTTTACAGAGATTCAGCGGAAAATCGCTTCTCTGAAAATGGACGAGGCGGAGAAAATGCGCCGGGTGGACACGCTGCAATACCAGATTGAAGAGCTGGAAAAGGCCAATATCCGGGTGGGGGAGGAGGAAGAACTGACCTCCCGCCGCACGCTGCTGCGCAACGGTGAAAAGCTGATGGACGCCCTCTCCGAGGGGGACTATTGCCTCAATGGCGACGACAGCAGCAACGGCGCTGTGACGCTGGTGAAGCAGGCCCAGAGTGCCCTTGCCGGCATCCGCAATCTGGATGATGCCTTCGGCAGCCTCTACGAGCGGCTGGAAGCGGTGCACAGTGAGCTGTACGACATCGCCGACACGCTGCGGGACAAGAAGGACGCACCGTCTTTCTCCCCCGGCGAACTGGATGAGATCGAAAGCCGGCTGGATAAGCTGTACCGGCTGAAAAAGAAATACGGCGGCTCCGAGGAGGACATGCTGGCGTATCTGGAGAAGTGCCGCCAGGAGCTGGACGCCATTGTGTACGCCGGCGACACCCTGGCCCGTCTGGAAAAGGAGCTGGGCAAAGCGGAGACGGCGGCGCGAAAGGCTGCCGAGGCCCTGCGGGATACGCGCCGGGAGGCGGCGCAGCGATTGGAGCAGATGGTCACCGAGGAGCTGCGGCAGTTGGACATGGCGAAGATCCAGTTCTGCGTGGAGTTCCGGGAAAAGGAGCTCTCCGCCGACGGCTGCGACGCCGTGCAGTTTCTCATGTCCGCCAACGTTGGCGAGGGGCTGAAGCCCATCCATAAAATCGCCTCGGGCGGCGAGCTGGCCCGCATTATGCTGGCCATGAAGAACGTGCTCAGCGAGCAGGATCACGTGAACACGCTGGTTTTCGACGAGGTGGACACCGGCGTATCCGGCCGTGCCGCCCAGAAGGTGGCGGAGAAAATGGCCAGGATCGCCCGGCGCAAACAGGTGCTGTGCGTTACCCATCTGCCTCAACTGGCTGCTATGGCGGACGCCCATTTCTCTGTGGAGAAGGGGGAGCAGGGAGGACGCACTCTCACCTCCGTGCTGCGGCTGGACCGGCAGCAGCGCTGCCAGGAGCTGGCCCGCCTCACCGGGGGCGCCCAGGTGTCGGAGACCATGCTGCGCAGCGCCGAGGAGCTGTTGACCCAGGCGGATGAGTTCAAGCGGAGTTTGTAAGGAAAACCTTGACAAACGGCTAAAAAATGCCTATAATACGCGTGTTATAGATACTTGCCACTGTGATGAAGGGAAGAAGTACACGCCACGTCTCCTGCCAAGAGAGGCCCCGGTCGGTGTAAGGGGCAGAGGAGAGGGCGACGGAATACATCCCGGAGCAGCCCCCTGAACGCTTTGCCAGTAGGGGTGTGTCGGGTGCGCCCGTTATCGCGCAGGGGTTTTCCTGAACCCGCCAAGGCCGCATTTCGTGAGAGTGCGGCGAATAGAGGTGGTACCGCGGCTTTGTCGCCCTCTGTCGTAACTGCGACGGGGGGCGTTTTTTGCTGCCTCCCGAAAGAACCGGAAAAGGAGTAATTTGCAAATGGGAATCTATGAAGAACTGAAGGCCCGGGGCCTTATTGCCCAGGTCACCAACGAAGAGGAAATCCGGGAAATGGTGAACAACGGCAAAGCCACCTTCTACATCGGCTTTGATTGCACCGCCGACAGCCTGACGGCGGGCCATTTCATGGCCCTGACGCTGATGAAGCGCCTGCAGATGGCGGGCAATAAGCCCATCGCCCTCATCGGCGGCGGCACCACCATGATCGGCGACCCCTCCGGCCGTACCGACATGCGGAAGATGCTGACGAAAGAGGACATCGAGCACAATGCCGAGTGCTTCAAGCGGCAGATGGAGCGGTTTATCGAGTTTGGCACCGACAAGGCCCAGATGATCAACAACGCCGACTGGCTGCTGAAGCTGAATTATGTGGACTTGCTGCGGGAGGTGGGCGCCTGCTTCTCTGTCAACAATATGCTGCGGGCCGAGTGCTACAAGCAGCGCATGGAGAAGGGCCTCAGCTTCCTGGAGTTCAACTACATGATCATGCAGTCCTATGACTTCTACTATCTGTTCCAGCACTACAACTGCAATATGCAGTTCGGCGGCGACGACCAGTGGAGCAACATGCTGGGCGGCACAGAGCTGATCCGCCGCAAGCTGGGCAAGGACGCCCACGCCATGACCATCACTCTGCTCACCGACTCCCAGGGCAAGAAGATGGGCAAGACCGCCGGCAACGCCGTGTGGCTGGACGCCAATAAGACCAGCCCCTTCCAGTTCTACCAGTACTGGCGCAACGTGGATGACGCCGACGTGATGAAGTGCATCCGCATGCTGACCTTCCTGCCTTTGGAGGAGATTGATAAAATGGATGCCTGGGAGGGCGCCCAGCTCAACGAGGCCAAGGCCATTCTGGCCTTCGAGCTGACCAAGATGGTCCACGGCGAGGAGGAGGCCCGGAAGGCCGAGGCTGCCGCCAAGGCCCTGTTTGCCGGCGGCGGCAACACCGCCGACATGCCCACCACGGAGCTGACCAACGACGACTTCGGCGGCGGAGCCATCGACGTGCTGACGCTGCTGGTGAAGTGCGGTCTGGCCGCCTCCAAGGGCGAGGCCCGCCGCCTGGTGCAGCAGGGCGGCGTCACCGTGGCGGATAAGAAAATCGACGCCATCGACGCTACCTTTGGCTGCGAGAACTTCACCGGCGAGGGCCTGGTGATCAAGAAGGGCAAAAAGGTATTCCACAAGGCTGTTTTGGTGTAATTATGTCATAATGACACAGCACAGCGCCGCCCATCGGGCGGCGCTGTTTCGCGCAAAAAGGTTGAATCCTGTAATACAATATTATATAATGAAGCGACATTTGGATGAAACGAGCGATGACGATGAAAACACATGATTTCTATTTTGATCTGCCGGAGGAGCTGATTGCCCAGACGCCCATCGAGAAGCGGGACGCCTCCCGGCTGCTGGTGCTGGACAAGGAAACGGGGGAGTGGCAGCACCGCCATTTTTTTGACCTGCCCGACTACCTGCGGCCCGGCGACTGTCTGATTTTGAACGATTCCCGTGTGCTGCCAGCCCGGCTGCTGGGCCAGCGGCTGCCCGGCGGCGGCGCCTGCGAGGTGCTGTTGCTCATCGACAAGGGGAACAAGACCTGGGAATGCCTGGTGCGACCCGGCAAGCATCTTCGCGCCGGGGCCAGGCTGTCCTTCGGCGACGGCGAGTTGACCGCCGAGGTAACGGAGGTGCTGCCCGACGGCAATCGCCTGGTGCGGTTTGACTATGAGGGTATCTTCCTGGAGGTGCTGGACCGGCTGGGCAAAATGCCCCTGCCGCCCTACATCAAGGCGGAGCTGCAAGACAGGGAGCGGTATCAGACCGTGTATTCCCGGGTCATCGGCTCGGCGGCGGCCCCTACGGCGGGCCTGCACTTCACCCGCGAGCTGCTGCAAAAGGTGCAGGATATGGGCGTGGGCGTGGGTTACGTGACGCTGCACGTGGGCCTGGGCACCTTCCGCCCGGTGAAGGAGGACGAGATCACCGATCACGAGATGCACAGCGAATACTGCACCATCCCGCCCGAGACCGCCGACCTCATCAATCGCACCAAGGCCAACGGCGGCCGGGTCATCTGCGTGGGCACCACCTCCTGCCGGACGCTGGAGAGCTGGGCGCAGGAGGACGGCACCGTGGTTCCCAGTGCCGGATGGACCAATATTTTCATCTATCCCGGCTATCGCTTCAAAGTGCTGGACGGCCTGATCACCAACTTCCACCTGCCGGAATCCACGCTGATCATGCTGGTGTCGGCGCTGGCGGGCCGGGAGCACGTGCTGGCGGCCTATGAGGAGGCGGTGCGGGAGCGGTATCGCTTTTTCTCCTTCGGCGACGCCATGCTGATTCTCTGACAGGGAGGATTACTATGTTCAAGGTACTGAAAAAACAGGGCAAGGCCCGGCGCGGACAATTTCAGTGCGCCCACGGCGGCGTGGTGCAGACGCCGGTCTTCATGAACGTGGGCACCCAGGCGGCCATTAAGGGCGGCGTCAGCGCACTGGATCTGCGGGATGAATTAAAGACACAGATCGAGCTTTCCAACACCTATCACCTCCACCTGCGGCCCGGCGACGACGTGGTGCGGCAGATGGGCGGCCTTCACAAGTTTATGCGCTGGGACGGCCCCATTCTCACCGACAGCGGCGGCTTCCAGGTGTTCTCCCTGGCGGGCCTGCGGAAAATCAAGGAGGAGGGCGTCACCTTTGCCTCCCATCTGGACGGGCATCGGATTTTCATGGGCCCGGAGGAGAGCATGCAGATCCAGTCCAACCTGGGCAGCGACATCGCCATGGCCTTTGACGAGTGCGTGGAAAATCCCGCCACCTACGAGTACGCCAAGGCGTCCTGTGAGCGGACGCTGCGATGGCTGGAGCGGTGCAAGGCGGAGCATGACAGGCTCAACGCCCTGCCTGACACGGTGAACCCCCGACAGATGCTTTTCGGCATCAACCAGGGGGCCACGTTCCCGGACCTGCGGATATGGCACATGCAGCAGATCGCCAAAATCGACTGCGACGGCTACGCCATCGGCGGCCTGGCGGTGGGTGAGCCCACGCAGACCATGTATGACATCATCGACGCCGTGGAGCCCTATATGCCGGAGGACAAGCCCCGGTATCTCATGGGCGTGGGCACGCCCAGCAATATCATTGAGGGCGTGGCCCGGGGCGTAGATTTCTTTGACTGCGTCATGCCGGCCCGCAACGCCCGCCACGGCAAGCTCTTTACCTGGGATGGCACGCTGAACATCAAGAACGCCAAATATAAGCTGGACGAGGGCCCTATCGACTCCAAATGCGACTGCCCCGTGTGCCGCAATTTCAGCCGGGCCTACGTGCGCCATCTTTTCGCGGCGGAGGAGATGCTGGGCATGCGCCTGGCGGTGATGCACAATCTGTACTTTTATAATCAGCTCACAGCGAAAATACGTGACGCCCTGGACGAGGACTGCTTTGACCAGTTCCGGCAGGAGTACAGTGTCAAGCTGGGGGAGCGGGTGTAAAAATTTGACACACACCGCGGAAAGCTCTTGCCAAAATCGGCGCAGTTTTGTATAATGAATCTACTTTGTGATAAAAGGAGACGAAGTTATGTTCCATCTGATCAATACCGCTTACGCGGAATCCGCTGCTACCGGTACTACCGGCGGCGGTCTCAGCTCTTCTCTGCTGATGATCATCATCATGGTGGTGGTGTTCTACTTCCTGCTGATTCGTCCCGAGAACAAGCGGAAGAAGGAAGCCGAGACCATGCGCAGCTCCCTGAAGAAGGGCGATTATATCACCACCATCGGCGGTGTGTACGGCCGCGTGGTGGCCGTTACTGACCGCACCGTGGTCATCGAGACCAGTGAGGACCGTGTCCGCGTGGAGTTCGTCAAGTCCGCCGTGGGCCAGGTGGGCACCCTGGACGAGCAGGCTGCCGCCCAGCAGCGTCCCGCCCGCAAGAGCAAGAAGGCGGAGAAGTCCGCCGAGGACACCGTGGCCGAGAAGATTGAGTCTGCCGACGTGAAGGACGACAGCGCCGCCGAGTAATCGATTTGACGCATAATCAGACCTCCCCCGAATATGCTTGCAATGAGCATCTTCGGGGGAGGTTTGTTGTATGAAGCAACTGGCGGACAGACAGCTATGGCTGGGCATCGGCGTGGGGGCAGCGGCGATAATGCTGTCCTTCGCACTGCTGGCCACGCTGTTGGGTGGAGAAGTGATAGGGCAACAGTCACTGGCGGGCGCGCTGTGCGCGTGCTACTTTATCAGCTGCTGTGCAGGCGGCGCAGTGGCGTCGGCAGGGAAAGAGGGCAGGCTTCTGCGGTGTATCTTGGTGTGGGCTGTGCTCTATGGCGCCATCTGGCTGGTGGCTTTGTCCGGCGGCGAGGCCATCTCCTTTGTGCCCGATGGCATATACTTAACGCTGTCCATGCTGGCGGGCGCCGTTGCGGCGGCGCTGGTTGCCCCCAAGGGTAAAAAGCGGCGAAATAAGGGAAGGGCGGCAGGGAAGAGAGCGCCTCGTAGACACATGGTAACATAAATCAGCATGGTGAAAAATAACAAAAAAGGAGTTTCCGGGAAATAGGTACTTGACAAAAGCGGTGGAATGCGCTCCATCGCTTTCTGTTTTTCCTAAAAACAAGATGTTGTAATGCACTTTCGATTTGTGTCCATATTTCGGCCGCGGAAGGGAAGCGAAGGCGTGCCATTGACAAGGTTTACATAATATTGTTTACATAATATTTCAGCATAATTGCCAAAAAATAATTATTTGCGTCAAAAGCCTTGCGAAACCATGAAAATTGGCCTATAGTTTACTTGTTCAGATTTGCGTCTAAATCCTTGCAGCGCCTCATAGAGTGTTTTGAGGTGAGGTACAGGCTATGAAACCAGGCGCATTTTCCATGGGCTCCATGAAGCTGTCGTCCGGTGGGCGACGGGTATGGCTACTGGGCTTTTCCACACTGGGCGGCATTCTGCTGGGGGCGTTTTTGGCCTCCCGCTGCAGCCGGGACGAGTTGGATGCGCTGCAGGCCTACGTCACCGCCTATTGTGGCCTGCCGGAGGCTTCACGCGTTTACGGCGGCCTTGGCACGGCGCTGGCGTTCTACCGCGTACCGCTGCTGATGGTGGCGGTCAGCTTCTGCGGTCTGGGCATTGTTGCTGTTCCGCTGCTGGCGGTTTGGGAGGGCGTGAGCCTTTCCTACGCCGCGGTTTCTTTTTCTGCGGCCATGGGCAAGTCCGGCTTGCTGCTGGCGCTGGCGGCCTTCGGCGTGCGCGCTGCGGTGCTGCTGCCCTGCCTGCTTTACATCGGCGGCACAGCCTGGCGCCTTGCCTATGAGCGCAAGGGTCTGGCGGCGCTGTCGGGCCGCGATTTACGCGGTATTATGATTTGCTTTGCCGCCCTGACCTTGGGCATTATTTTGGAATACAGCCTGGCTCCGCGGCTGATGGCTCTTGCGCTGGCGGGGTAGATGTTACGAAGGGAGATGAGCGTGATGGCTGCGGATTACGTGGCGGAATTCCGGGAGTACCTGGTCAATGAAAAGCACGCATCGGACAATACGCTCAGCTCCTATCTTCGTGATATGCAGCAGTTCCAGACCTGGCTGCTGCGCAGCGGCGTGTCCACGCTTCGCAAGGTGGATCGGGCCCAGGTGGAGGAATACTTGCAGCATCTGCGGCAGGAGGGGAAATCCCCGGCCACCATCACCCGCTGCACTGCCACGCTGAAATGCTTCTTCGGCTTTATGGTCAGCGCCGGACACATGAAATCCAACCCCGCCAAGGCGGTGTCCTCCGTAAAGGTGGAGCGCAAATACCCGGAGATTCTCACCAGCAAGGAAGTGGAGCTGTTTCTCGATCAGCCCAAGTGTGTGGATGAAAAGGGCTTCCGTGACCACGCCATGCTGGAGCTGCTGTACGCCACCGGCATCCGGGTGTCGGAATTGATTGGCCTGGACGTGGACGACGTGAATCTGACGCTGGAGTTCATCCGCTGCGTCAACCGGGGCAAGGAGCGCGTCATACCGCTGTATGCTACCGCCGTCAAGGCGCTGCGGGACTACGTGGAGAGCATCCGCCCTCGCCTCATTGCCGACGAGAGCGAAAAGGCCCTGTTCGTCAACATGGACGGCGAGCGCATGAGCCGCCAGGGCTTCTGGAAAATCATCAAGTATTACCAGGCCAAGGCGGAGATTGACAAAGACATCACGCCCCACATGCTACGCCACAGCTTTGCCGTGCATCTTCTGGAAAACGGCGCGGATTTGAAGTCCATCCAGGAGATGTTGGGCCACGCCGATATCTCCTCTACCCAGATGTATACCCACATCATCAACAAGGGGCTGAAGGACGTGTACCGCAAGGCCCACCCCCGGGCATAACGGTATTGAAAAGACCACCGGATCGGTGGTCTTTTTCTTATTGCCAATCGAACAAATATTTGATATAATACACATGATTGTGAGGTGGAGCGTGTTGCGCATATTGGGCATCGACCCCGGCATCGCCATTGTGGGCTTCGGCGTGCTGGACTGTGACAAGGGGAAGCAGACCATGGTGCAATACGGCGCCATCAACACCGAGGCCGGGCTGCCGCTGGCCACCCGTCTCGTGCAGATCCAAACGGACCTGGAGCAGCTGATTTTGCAGTTCCGGCCGGACGAAATCGCCATTGAAGAGCTGTTTTTCAGCAAAAATATCACCACCGGCATTGCGGTGGCCCACGGCCGCGGCATCATCCTCTACACCGCCGAGAAGCTGGGGGTGCCCATCTATGAGTACACCCCCATGCAGGTGAAGCAGGCGGTGGTGGGCTACGGCCTGGCGGAGAAGCGGCAGGTGATGGACATGGTGAAGCGGATTTTGAAGCTGAAAGCCGTGCCCAAGCCCGACGACGCGGCGGACGCTCTGGCCATCGCCCTGTGCCATGCCCGCAGCGCCACCAGTTTGCTGCGGCGGAAAGACCCCAACGTGAAGGAGACGATTTGATGTTCTACTATGTCAGCGGCACCGTGGCCGAAATGGAGGCGGGGCTGGCCGTTATCGACTGCGGCGGCGTGGGCTTTGCCTGCTATACCACCAACTATTCCCTGGCCCACATGAAGAAGGGGAGCCAGGCCAAGCTGTTTACCTACCTCAACGTGAAGGAGGACGGCATGGACCTCTACGGCTTTACCAGCCAGGCGGAGCTGCGCAGCTTCAAGCTGCTGCTGGGCGTCAACGGCGTGGGCCCCAAGGCGGCGCTCTCCATCCTGTCCAGCACCACGCCGGACCAGCTGGCCATGTGCGTGGTAATGGGGGACGAAAAGACGCTGACCGCTGCCCCCGGCATCGGCAAGAAGATTGCCCAGCGCATTATTCTGGAGCTGAAAGACAAGCTGAGCAAGGACCAGGAGATCGGCGCCTTCGTGCCCGATGGCGGCGGTGCGGCAGCCATGCCTGCCGGCGGCACCGGGAAGCTGAAGGAGGCCGCCGCGGCCCTGGCGGTGCTGGGCTACGGCGCCCAGGAGGTCAATGCCGCGCTGAAAAATGTGGACGTGGAGCATCTGTCCCTGGAAGACATCATCCGGCAGGCGCTCAAGCAGATGATTCGGTAAGGAGGGATCTCATTGAGCATTGATTTTGGCGCGGACATTTACGAGGAGCCTATTGTCACCAAGTCCTTTTTGCAGGAGGACGCCCAGGAGATCTCTCTGCGTCCCCACACGCTGCAGGAATATATCGGCCAGGAAAAGGCAAAAAATAACCTGGCGGTGTTCATCGAGGCGGCGCGGCGGCGCACGGAGTCGCTGGACCACGTGCTGCTCCACGGCCCTCCGGGGTTGGGCAAAACCACCCTTGCCGGCATCATCGCCCAGGAGATGGGGGTCAATATCCGCATCACCTCCGGCCCCGCCATTGAAAAGCCCGGCGATTTGGCAGCATTGCTGACCAATTTAAGTGAAAACGACATCCTGTTTGTGGACGAAATTCACCGGCTGAACCGCTCTGTGGAGGAGATTTTGTACCCCGCCATGGAGGATTACGTCATCGATATCATCATCGGCAAGGGCCCCAGCGCCAACTCCATCCGACTGGATCTGCCCAAATTCACGCTGATCGGTGCCACCACCCGGGCGGGCTCTCTGTCTGCCCCCCTTCGTGACCGCTTCGGTGTGACGCTGCGGCTGGAGCTGTACACCCCGGAGGAGCTGAAGAAAATCGTCACCCGCAGCGCCGGCATTCTGAACGTGCCCATTGAGGACAGCGGCGCCATGGAGATTGCCCGCCGCTCCCGTGGCACGCCCCGTATCGCCAACCGGATGCTGCGCCGCGTCCGTGACTTCGCCCAGGTGAAGGCTGACGGCGTCATCACCCGCCAGGTGGCGGATCAGGCGCTGTTGGCCCTGGAGGTGGACGACCTGGGCCTTGACCAAATTGACCGCCGTATGCTGCGGGCCATCATCGATAACTACGGCGGCGGCCCGGTGGGCCTGGAAACGCTGGCAGCAACCATAGGGGAGGAGTCGGTGACGCTGGAGGACGTGTATGAGCCGTACCTCATGCAGCTTGGTTTCCTGACCCGCACGCCCCGGGGCCGCTGCGTCACCCGAAAAGCCTACGAGCACCTCCATTTGGACTTCAACGGCCAGGAGCAACTGACCTTATAAGCCATCTGGCGAGAATTTATACCGTTTTTGTCGGGAATTTATTTACAAATTTTCCCGATTCGCTTGACAAATGAATTAAAATAAAGGTATAATCATGTACGATAAGGATGATAGGGTAATTTTACCCAATTTGCGGGCGTTGTCCGACGAGCAGCTTTGCCAGGCTGCGGGGGAGGGCAGCACCCAGGCGGAGGAGATCCTGGCGCTGCGGTATCACCGTTTGGTGCGCAGTGTGGCCCGCCCGTTCTTCCTGGCGGGGGGCGACAGCGAGGATCTTCTGCAGGAAGGCATGTTTGCCCTGGTGAAGGCCATGCGCGAGTATGACCCGGGCCGGGACGCCTCCTTTCACACCTTTGCCGAGACCTGCATTCGGAACAGGATCTACACCGTTCTGAAGGCGGCGGCCTCCGGCAAGAATGTTCCGTTAAACAAAGCCATCCCTTTGAACCCCTCTTTTTTGGAAGTCAATTCGTTCTTTGCCCAGCCCGACCCGGAGGTCCTGCTGATCGACAGAGAAAAAGCTCAGCTTCTCTTGACGGATGTTCGTCGGCAGTTGTCTGCGTTTGAAACAGAGGTTTTAGGGTACTATTTAGACGGCCTTACGTGCCGTGAAATCGCAGAGACTGTGGGCAGGCCGCCAAAGGCGGTGGACAATGCCGTGCAGCGCATCCGCCGCAAAGTGGAGCGGCAGTTATCCAGTGGCGAAATCAGCAGAGGCTGAGCGCAATATATTTCTCAAAGAGAGGGTAAAAACAATGTTTGAAGACAAGACTTTAGTTTGCAAAGAGTGCGGCAAAGAGTTCGTTTTCACCGCCGGTGAGCAGGAGTTCTACGCTGCCCGCGGCTTCCAGAACGAGCCCCAGCGCTGCAAGGCTTGCCGTGACGCTCGCAAGAACGCTGCCCGTGGTCCCCGTGAGTATTTCACCGCTGTCTGCGCTTCCTGCGGCGGCGAGGCCAAGGTGCCCTTCGAGCCCAAGTCCGACCGTCCTGTGTATTGCAGCGACTGCTTCGCCAAGATGCGCGAGAACGGCTGAGCACTAAAGCACACAACGAAAGGGGCGCATCGCGCCCCTTTTTTGTCGCCATGATATGGTTTGTTTACAATTTCCCTGTTGAAAACGGCGGGAATTGCGGGTATACTGTACCCATCTACTGATAGGAGGCAAAACCAATGATTGAGATTACCAAGGACACCGTTATCGGTGATATCCTGGACATCGCGCCCCAGACCGCTCCCATCTTCTTCTCCATCGGCATGCACTGCCTGGGCTGCCCCAGCTCCCGCGGTGAGACGGTGGAGGAGGCCTGCGCCGTCCATGGCGTGGACGTGGAGAAGCTGCTGGCCATTGTCAACGAGACCGCCAATAAGGCTGAGTAAAAAAACGCAACGCATACGGTGACGCCGTATGCGTTGTATTCTGCCCGGAGGGCCTATGAAAGAATTACAACTGCAGCCCCGGCTGCAAATGCTGGCCGACCTGGTGCCCCCAGGCGCAATCCTGGCGGACGTGGGCACTGACCATGGCTATCTGCCTGTGTATCTGCTGCAAAAGGGGGCCATCAAACGGGCCATCGCCTCGGATATCGGCGCCGAGCCCCTGGACCATGCCCGGCGTACGGCGGAGGAATACGGCGTGGCGCTGGAGCTGCGGCTGTGTGACGGCTTGGCGGGGATCGCGCCCTATGAGGTGGACACCGTGGTCATCGCCGGCATGGGCGGGGAGAGTATGATAAGCATCTTGTCCGCCGCACCCTGGACAAAGGACGGCTGCCGGCTGATTTTGCAGCCCATGACGCGGCAGGAGCTGCTGCGCCGCTGGCTGGCGGAGAACGGCTATCGCTTCACCGCCGAGCGTTTGGTGGAGGATAAGGGTACCATTTATCCTATCCTTTGCGTGGAGGGCGGGGAACAACCGTCCCTTTCCGAGGTGGAGACCTATGCAGGCCTGCTGCTGGCGGATGACCCGCTGTACGGCGAGTACTTAACCCGTCAGATGGCGCGGCTGCAAAAGGCCGCGGATGGCATGCGGCGCTCACAGGATAAGGCATGTAAAGCGGATGCGCTTGACAGACTTCGCGAGGCGCTGGCGGAGAAAAGGAGACAGCTATGACCACTGTGCGCGACATTGAGAAGATGCTCTTTGCCTGGGCGCCCCGTGACCTGGCAGCGGACTGGGACAATGTGGGCCACCTGGTAGGGGAGGGCGGCAGCGCCGTCCGCAGGGTGCTGGTGTCGCTGGACATCACCGAGCCGGTGGTGGAGGAGGCTGTGACCATGGGCGCTGACCTCATTGTGTCCCACCATCCCATCATGAACTGCACCTGGCATAAGGTGCAGCACATCACCGACGAAGATGCCCAGGGCCGCATGGTGATGAAGCTGCTACGTCACGGCATCTCCGCTATTTGCATGCACACCAATCTGGATGCAGCGGAGGGCGGCGTCAACGACGTTTTGGCGAACGCCCTGGGGCTTTCCGACATTTCACCGCTAAATGATGAAAAAATTGGACGAATCGGCACAACAAAATGTGAAATACCCCTTGTGGAGTTTACCTCTTTTGTGCTAAAATCATTAGGATGTAACGGCTTGCGATATACCGATAGCGGAAGGCCGGTTCACCGCGTGGCGGTGGGCGGCGGCGCCTGCGGCGAGTATATCGAAAACGCAATGGCGCTGGGCTGCGACACCTTTGTCACGTCGGACTTGAAATACCACGAGTTTTTGGACCATGGGGCCATCAATCTGATCGACGCGGGGCATTTTCCCACAGAGAATTTGATTTGCCCCGAGATCGTGTCCCGTCTGCAAGGCGCGTTTCCCGATTTGCGCTTGTGCCTGAGCCAGGCCCATCGCCAGGAGATCATTCAATATTGCATAAAGGAGAAATAAACTATGTCCGGACATTCCAAGTGGCACAATATTCAAAAGACCAAGGGCGCGGCTGACGCCAAGCGCAGCGCCGCCTTTACCAAGATTGCCAAGGAGATCATCGTGGCCGTCAAGCAGGGCGGCAGCGGCGACCCCGCCTATAACTCCAGCCTGGCTACTGTGGTGGCCAAGGCCAAGGCTGCCAATATGCCCAACGACAACATCAAGCGCACCATCGAAAAGGCCCTGGGCAACGGCAACACCGATAACTACGAGTCCGTCACCTACGAGGGCTACGGCCCCAACGGCATCGCCGTCATCGTGGAGGCGCTGACCGACAACCGCCAGCGCACCGCCCCGGAGGTCCGTCACTATTTCGATAAGTACGGCAAGGGCCTTGGCGCCCAGGGCTGCGTGAGCTGGAGCTTCGACCGCAAGGGTGTTATCGTCATCGACAACGAGGACGAGGAGCTGGACGAGGACACCGTGATGATGGACGCGCTGGACTCCGGCGCTGCCGACTTCGAGGCCGACGGCCCCGTGTTTGAGATCACCACCGACCCCAACGACTTCAACGCCGTGGTGGCCGCTCTGGAGAGCAAGGGCTACCACTTCGTCAGCGCCGACATTGAGATGGTGCCCCAGAACTACGTCACCATGACCGATCCCGACGACGTGAAAAACATGGAAAAGCTCCTGGACATGCTGGAGGACAACGAAGACGTGCAGAACGTGTGGCACAACTGGCAGCAGGACTGATTTGACCTACATAAATCCCGCGCCCGAAAGGGTGCGGGATTTTTTACTTCTATCCCCGGGAGTTGTCTCATAGGAATGACTAAACGAATGCAAATTGCGGAGGTCGTCACTATGAATCAATCCACATCTCTCTATCAGGATATGGCCAAGCGCACAGGCGGCAGCATTTACATCGGTGTGGTCGGCCCTGTGCGTACCGGCAAATCCACCTTTATCAAGCGATTTATGGAGTCCCAGGTGCTGCCCAACATGGCAGACGATTACCGCCGTGAGCGTGCCAAGGATGAGCTGCCTCAGAGCGGCTCCGGGCGTACCATCATGACGGCGGAGCCCAAATTCGTGCCGGAGGAGGCGGTGCAGATCAGCGCAGGGGAGGGCAGCGACTTCTCCGTGCGGCTGGTGGACTGCGTGGGCTATATGGTGCCCGGCGCCATGGGCCAGATGGAGGATGAACTGCCCCGGATGGTGATGACACCCTGGTCGGAGCAGGAGATGCCCATGACGGAGGCGGCGGAAATCGGTACACAGAAGGTCATCAACGAGCACTCCACCGTGGGCATTGTGGTCACCACCGACGGCACCATCACCGATATTCCCCGCCAGGACTATGTGGAGGCGGAGGAGCGGGTCATCCGGGAGCTGCAGTCCATCGGCAAGCCCTTTGTGGTGCTGCTCAACTCCACCGACCCCGACAGCGAGGGGGTGAAAGCCCTGGCCGCCCAGTTGGAAAACAAGTATCAGGTGCAGTGCATCCCTGTCAACTGTTTACACTTGACAGATAGCCAGATTACTGACATTTTGCAGGACTTACTATTTGAATTTCCCCTGCAGGAGATGGACTTCTATCTTCCTGCCTGGATCGACGCGCTGCCGCCGGAGCATCCGCTGCGCAAGGCGCTCTACCAGGCCATTTCCCAGGAAACCGGGGACTTGGCCCACATCCGAGACATCCGCCGCTGCCTGCAGGGCTTGCGGGGGAGGGAGGAGATAGACAATGCCTCCATCCGCGCCATCAACCTGGGCACCGGTGTGGCGGAGGCGGAGGTGGAGATGCCCCGGGAGATGTTCTACGATACCGTCAGCCAGCGCTCCGGCCTCACCGTTCACGACGACGGCGACATTATGGAGTTGCTTACCGACCTGGGCGGCGTCAAGGTGGAGTATGAGAAGATCTCCCGGGCGCTGAACGACGCCAAGGAGACGGGGTATGGCATCGTCATGCCCAGCGTGGAGGAGCTGAACCTGGAGGACCCGGAGATCATCAAGCAGGGCGGGCGATACAGCGTGCGGATGAAAGCCAGCGCCCCGTCCATCCACATGATCCGCGCCGACGTAGAAACCACCGTGTCGCCCATCGTGGGCAACGAAAAGCAGTCCGAAGACATGGTGAACTACCTGCTGCAGGAGTTTGAGGGGGACACCAGTAAGATCTGGCAGTCCAATATCTTCGGCCGCAGCTTTAACGAAATCGTCAGCGACGACTTGCAGGCCAAACTGAAACGTATGCCGGATGACGCCAGAGGAAAATTGCAGCAAACCCTGGAACGCATCATCAATGAAGGCGGCGGAGGTCTGATCTGCATTATTCTGTAAAGTGAATAGCATTTACAGCGATTTGGGCCACTTGTGACTTGCGAAATACGCTGCCCCGTGATATGATACATACAAAGTAGTATTTTCGGGAGGTATGCGTATGCTGCTGGCCATTGATATCGGCAACTCCACCATTTCCGTGGGTGTGCTGGATGACGACAAGAAGATTGTGTTTCTCTCCTCCTTGGACACCGACAGCCGTAAGACGGCGGATCAAATCAGCATTGACCTGATGAACATCTTTGCCCTGTATGGGGTGGATATCCATGCCGTTTCCGGCGCGATTTTTTCCAGCGTGGTGCCGGGTATGAATTTCCCCATGGAAAAGGCACTGACCCGCCTTACCGGCAAGCCGCCCATGATGGTGGGCCCCGGCGTGAAAACGGGCCTCAACATCCGCATGGAGGTACACAACCAGTTGGGCGCCGACATCGTGGCCAGCGCTGTGGCGGCGCTGGAGAAGTACCCCGCGCCCATCATCATGGTGGAGATGGGTACCGCCACCACCATTTCGTATATCTCCGCCCAGAAGACGTATGAAGGCGGCCTCATGTTCCCGGGCGTATACCTGAGCATGGACGCCCTCAGCGGCCAGGCGGCGCTGCTGCCTAACATCTCCCTGGAGCATCCCCGCAGCCTCATCGGCAAGAACAGCGCCGACTGCCTTCGCAACGGCATCGTTTACGGCACCGCCGCCATGCTGGACGGCATCATCGACCGTATCCGGGAGATGATCCCCGGCGAGACGCCCACTGTGGTGGCCACCGGCTCCCCGGCACCGGTTATCACCCGCTACTGCCGCAACGCCGTCACCTACGACAAATACCTGCTGATGGAGGGCCTTTGGGCCATTTACCAGCGCAATCGGTAATCATTTGACAAAAAGCACCGCAGCGTTCGCTGCGGTGTTTTTTGTTAAAAAACGGCTCCGCCGTTTTTTAACAATGGGATTGCAGTCTACTGCGCGCGCTCGCTTCGCTCGCACACTTCGTAGCCTGAGAAGTGAAAAAACTGACGCGCATGTCGTCAGTTTTTTCGGATTTCAAGGGTTCGCGCCTGCGGGCGCGAAATCTGCGATGCTTTTTTTGACAATTTGCAAAGCACCGCAGCGTTCGCTGCGGTGCTTTGCTCGTATAAGACAATTTACTTGGCCAGAATCTTCTTCAGGTGGCAGAAGCGGGGCAGGGAATCCACCTTGGGCAGGTCGGGCTCGCCCTGGATCAAGGGCAGAGCGTACTCGATGAACTGGTGGTTTACGCCGTTGCCGGCCTCATTGATCCACTCACGGGGCAGCTTCTTCTCGGTGTTAGCCACCTCGGTGAGGGGCAGCAGCTTGGTGCGGCAGGCATACTTGCCGTCCACCACGCCGCGCTCGAAACCGATCATCTTGTCGGTGATGCCGGCCACGGCGTTTTCCACGGCGGCCTTACCGGCCATGTAGGACTCCTCAATGTCGGTCTCAGAGGCCAGGTGTGCGCCGCAGCGCTGCAGCAGGTTCAGCTCAATGCCGCGGACCTTGGCGCCGGTTTCCTTCTTCAGGATGTCGGCCAGCATGGTGGCGGTGCCGCCCAGCTGAGCGTGACCGAAGCCGTCGGTGGCTGAGGTCTTGGCCTCGGACACGAAGGTGCCGTCGGCGTAGTGGATGCCCTCGGACACGGCGATGAGGCAGTAGTTGCGCTCGGCATAGATGCGCTTGACGTCGGCGATGAACTTGTCCATGTCGAAGTCGGTCTCGGGCATGTAGATCAGGTCGGGGCCGCAGCCGTACTCGCTGGCCAGGGCGGAGGCGGCGGTAAGCCAGCCGGCGTGGCGGCCCATGACCTCCACCACGGCGATCATGCCGGTGTCATACACCCGGGCGTCCTGGTAGACCTCCATGATGGAGGTGGCGATATACTTGGCAGCGCTGGCGTAGCCGGGGCAGTGATCGGTGCCCCACAGGTCGTTGTCGATGGTCTTGGGCACGCCCATCACGCGGCACTCATAACCCACGGACTGCATATACTTGCTGATCTTGTTGCAGGTGTCCATGGAGTCGTTGCCGCCGTTATAGAAGAAGTAGCGGACGTTGTGCTTCTTGAAGACCTCCAGGATGCGCTTGTAATCGGTGTCGTCCTTCTCGGGGTCGGCGATTTTATAGCGGCAGGAGCCCAGGGCAGAGGAGGGGGTGTACTTCATCAGTCGCAGCTCCTCGGGGTCCTCCAGACCCATGTCAAACAGCCTGTCGTTCAGCACGCCCTTGATGCCGTGCTCCGCGCCCAGCACCTGGGTGATGCAGCCGGATTTCAGCGCGGTGTCAATGACGCCGTAGGCGCTGGCGTTGATAACGGAAGTGGGGCCGCCGGACTGGCCGATGATGCAGGCACCTTTCAGTTCGTTCATATCAATTACCTCCATAATGTATATAATACATGAATGACATTCGCTCGAACGCCAGATATTTTATCATGGAAAAATCCGCTTGTAAAGGTAGTTTGCCCTTGCAAAACCAAAAAAATATGATACAATAGGAACGTTCCATACAACTGAAACAATTTTTTTAATAAAGGAGATCATTACTATGCCTCTGGTTACTTCTACCGAGATGTTCAAGAAGGCCTACGAGGGCGGCTACGCCATCGGCGCTTTCAACGTCAACAATATGGAGATCATTCAGGGCATCACCGAGGCCTGCAAAGAGCTGAACGCCCCTGTGATCCTGCAGGTTTCCAAGGGTGCCCGCGCCTATGCCAACCGCACCTACCTCATCAAGCTGGTGGAGGCCGCCGAGATTGAGACCGGCCTGCCCATCTGCCTGCATCTGGACCACGGCGACAGCTTCGAGACCTGCAAGTCCTGCATCGACGACGGCTTTACCTCCGTCATGATTGACGCCAGCTCCAAGCCCTTCGAGGAGAACATCGCCATTACCCGTCAGGTGGTGGAGTATGCCCACGCCCACGGCGTGGTGGTAGAGGCCGAGCTGGGCACCCTGGCCGGCATCGAGGATGAGGTCAAGGTCAGCGCCGAGGATTCCAGCTACACCCGTCCCGAGGATGTGCAGGAGTTCGTGGAGCGCACCGGCTGCGACTCTCTGGCCATCGCCATCGGCACCAGCCACGGCGCTTACAAGTTCAAGCCTGGCACCAAGCCCCAGCTGCGCTTCGACATCCTGGAGGAGGTCCAGCGCCGTCTTCCCGGCTTCCCCATCGTGCTCCACGGCTCTTCTTCCGTGCCCCAGGAGTATGTGAAGATGATCAACGAGAACGGCGGCAACATGCCCGACGCCATCGGCGTGCCCGAGGATCAGCTGCGCAAGGCTGCCTCCATGGCCGTTTGCAAGATCAACATTGACTCCGACCTGCGTCTGGCCATGACCGGCACCATCCGCAAGTACTTCCATGACCATCCCGCCGACTTCGATCCCCGCCAGTATCTGAAGCCCGCCCGCGCCAACATCAAGGAGCTGGTGAAGCACAAGCTGGTGGACGTGCTCGGCTGCGACGGCAAGGCTGAGTGCTGAGTAATCGCCCCATTTGCATAGTATTTATGCCCCGAAGCCACCTGCTTCGGGGCATTTTTCTGTCATATTCCGGCCATAGCTTGCGCTTTTGATGAGAATGGGGTATGATAATAATTAAGGCAGCACCGCACAACCCGTCTTCGGCGCCTCCCGGAAAATTTGTGCCCTGGTCTCGTCACTTTTTCTTGCAATACACAAAGTATTCCTGCGAAAAAGTGACTTCACCAGAACCCAAATTTTTCTCGGGATTCGCTCTCGTCGAATTATGCGGTGGTGCCTTAAGAAAGCTGTCGGAGGTATGTACATGGAACTGACAGAAAAAAACCTGATCCACGAGGACGTGGTGCGCTCGGTGCGGGAGAAAATGCCGGACGAGGAGCCTCTGTATGAGGTATCGGAGCTGTTCAAGGTGTTTGGCGATTCCACCCGCAGCCGGATGATCTGTGCGCTGCACATCGAGGAGATGTGCGTCAACGACCTGGCGGCGATTCTGGACATGACCCAGTCGGCGGTGAGCCATCAGCTGAAAATCCTGCGGGACGCACGGTTGGTGAAAATTCGCAAGCAGGGCAGGGTGGTGTACTATTCCCTGGACGATGAGCATATCGACCGGATTTTTGCCCTGGCCTTCGAGCATATCATGGAGGAGATGGACGGCTGACCGCCCGCGCCCCGCCCGGCATAGAATGACAGGGAGGGGGAGAGGCCGTGCTGTATGCGTACAACCGGGAGGCCGCCGTGGCGTATGCCCACCAATGGGCCTTTGGGCGCAATCCGCGCTACTATGACTTTGAGCGCCTGGGCGGCGACTGTACCAATTTCGCCTCCCAGTGTCTCTTCGCAGGCTGCGGCGTAATGAACTACAAGCCGGTGTTTGGCTGGTACTATCGCTCCGCCCGTGATCGCGCCCCGGCCTGGACGGGCGTGGAGTTTCTCCACAACTTTCTGGTGCGTCCGGAAACTTCGCCTGGCCCCGCGGCGGTGGTGAGCCGGGAACTGGCCATGGCCCAGCCGGGCGACGTGCTGCAGCTGCGCTTTGACGGCAGCGTGTTCCAGCACAGCCCTGTGGTGGTAGAGGTCAGGGGCGCCACGGCAGATGACATTCTGGTGGCGGCCCACAGCCTGGACGCGGATTTCCGCCCTTTAAGCAGCTACGAATACGCGGAATTCCGCGTGCTGCATATCGTGGGGTTTTACCGATAATAGAATAGAACGCACCCGGCAGATTTCTGCCGGGTGCGCTGTCTTATTCAGAGCCCGAATCCTTGATTTTCCCTTTCATCTTCTGGTGTGACAAGGGATTTGCCTTTGCAGCTGTTCGCAGGGATTCATTGTCGATATGGGTATAGATCTCGGTGGTGTTCAGGTGCTCATGACCCAGCACCTCCTGCACCGATTTCACGTCCACGCCGTTTTGCAGCATCAGCGTGGCGGCGGTGTGGCGCAGCTTGTGGGCGGAGTATTGGGAGGCGTCCAGCCCGGCCATGGAGAGGTATTTCTTCACCAGATGGTGGACGGTGGAGCGGCTGATGCGATTGTTCTGACCGGAGAGGAACAGGGCGTCTGCCGCCTTGCCGCTGACGTTCCGCCGGGTCTGCAGGTAGGCCCGCAGGGCGTCCTTACAGGCGTCGTTGAGATACACCACCCGCACCTTATTGCCCTTGCCCAGCACCCGCAGGTGATCGTCCTGAATGTCGCTCAAATTCAGCCCCGTCAGCTCGGAAATACGCAGCCCACAGTTCAAAAACAGCGTCAGGATGCAGTAATCCCGCTCCCGGTGGGCCCCGTCCACGGCGTCCAGCAGGGAAATGGACTCCTTCAGCGTCAGATAGTGGGGGAGGGACTTCTTGGCCTTGGGGGCGTCAATGTCCTTGCAGGGATTTTCCTCTAATTGGTGGGTTTTGTTGCACAAATAGTTGAAAAATGACCGAATCGTGGCCAATTTCCGGGCGCGAGACGCGGCATTCAGCCCTTTATCGGAGATGTCACTATTGTGAAATCTTTCACGTTCCCGGCTTAAATAGGTGAGATACCCGTAAATATCTGTTAAGGTAATAGCCTTTACAAAGGGGAGATCCACGTCCATGATGGAGATTTCCGACAGCTCTTTGCCCCGCAGCGCAGGGTCACGGAGCTGCTTGAGATACCGGAAGAAATTCCGCATGTCCAAAAAGTATTCATCCACCGTGCGGCTGCTGTGGGCCTTAATGGTCTCATGGTAGGACAAAAACTCCGACAGGATCGGCGGCGACTCCATACGATAATCGACAGACAAATGAATCACTTCCTAATGACAGAATGGAACGCTGCAGCCGCAGCGGACAAGTAAATAGAGGAATTAGATGTAAAGCAATGCGACACAGCATAGGCCCACATCGACAGCCGGCAGTCACTATCAAGCGAATACCGCAGCACAATGAGTGAAAGGCGCATACCGGGGCCAAACCATCGCAAGAGGCCGTTGTTGCCGTTTACCCCCCTAAAATACACTGAACCTCCCACTCCGAATTGAACAAAATTTTTATTTTGTTCAATTTTGTTCGTAGCCGGGAGGGTCTACCCTTCCATGGCTCTTGCGGACAGTATACCACAGCTCTGCGAATTTGGGAAGTACTGCTATGGCTGCGCCTACCGTACCTGACCGACAAAACGAAACAAAATAGCGGTTCTTGTTCAAAGCTGAGGAGAAAAGGTATGCCACGAAGCCGTCAGCAGCCACGCAAACAGCAGCGCACTGTAAAGCGCCATCTCACAAAACGGTCTGCGAGACTGGTCTCTCTCGCCCACTTCCCTTTCCCTATCCAATTCTGATTTTTCACATTGAAGATAGACATGACACATCTGATTCTGTATAATTCTTAATGAGCCTGAAGGGTGCTTAACGGCAGCAGAGCTGCGTCCGTGAGTGCTGAACTGGATGGCTCAAAGAAGAGCCTGAAGGGTGCTTAACGACAGTAAAGCTGTGTCCGTGGGTGCTGAACTGGATGGCTCTTCTTTTTGTGCCATCGGGCGTATCGTTTTGACAGCTAATTCAGGGTTAATCTTGTGATTTCATGATTTACTGCTTGTATTTCCCGTTACATTATGGTACTATCTACCATAGATACGGAGCCGAAACAGTGTATCTCGGCAAAGCCCGGGATCCTGTCAGAGGTTGGCTCCGTATCTATAATACGGGGTCGATACAGTGTATTTCGGCAAAGCCCGGGATCCTGTCAGAAGTCGGCTCCGTATCTCTTTACACAGGAGGTTTTACATGTATATGGGCCTTATTACGTTGATTCTGGCGGGCATCGCCGTGATTGCCATTGTGGCTATCAATCTCACCGGAAAACGGTAATGTTTTCACTTATTATATGGAAAAAAGCCGCTCTTTTGAGCGGCTTTTCTTTATTTTCCCCGTACAAACAGCTTCAGTGCGTCAGAGATATTCCGTACCGGCAGCAGCTCCAATCCCGCGGGAGCGTGGAGCTCCCCTGCCCGGTGATGGGGCACGATGCACTGGGTAAAGCCCAGCCGCCGTACCTCGGAGAGGCGCTGCTCCAGGTGGCTGATGGTGCGCACCTCGCCGGAGAGGCCCACCTCCCCTACCGCCGCCATCTGGCTGGGCACGGGGTAGTCCAGATAGCTGGAGGCGATGGCCACCAGCGCTGCCAGGTCGGCGGCAGGCTCGTCCAGGGTCAGGCCGCCGATGATGTTGAGATAGGCGTCGCACTGGCTGATTTTCAGCCCGCCCCGCTTTTCCAGCACCGCCAGCAGCATATTGGCCCGGTTGTAGTCGAAGCCGTTGCTCTGCCGCAGGGGCCGTACGCCGGAGGCGGAGGACACCAGGGCCTGCACCTCTGCCAGCACCGGCCGGGCGCCCTCCATCACGCAGGTGACGCAGGTGCCCGGGGCATCCTGGGGTCGCCCGCTCAGCAGCATTTCCGAGGGGTTTTCCACCTCTTTGAGGCCCTCGTTCAGCATTTCAAAGACGCCAATCTCATTGGTGGCGCCGAAGCGGTTCTTTGCCGCCCGGAGAATACGATAGGTCATGTGGCGGTCGCCCTCGAAATACAGCACACAGTCCACCATGTGCTCCAGTACCTTGGGGCCGGCGATGGAGCCCTCCTTGTTGACGTGGCCGATGACGAACACGGTGATCCCCTGCCCTTTTGCCAGGTTCATCAGCGCCATGGTGCAGTCCTTCACCTGGCCCACGCCGCCGGCCGGCGAATCCAATTCCTCGTTATACAGCGTCTGGATGGAGTCGATAATCAGCACGTCCGGCTGCTCCCGCTCCACCGCCTCCAAAATGTCACTGAGCCGGGTCTCGGATACCACGAACAGATTGGCGCTGTCCACCCCCAGGCGCTTGGCCCGCATCTTCAACTGATGGATGGACTCCTCACCGGACACATACAGCACCTTGTTCTGCATGCCAAGCTGCTGGCAGATCTGCAGCATCAGCGTGGACTTGCCGATGCCTGGGGCGCCGCCCACCAGTACCAACGAGCCTTTCACGGCGCCGCCACCCAACACACGGTCCAATTCCCCCATTCCGGTGGAGAATCGAATCTCGTCCGAGGTGTCAATCTCTGTAATGTTTGTTACCTTTACACTATGCGGTATGCCACGGCTTGCGCCGGTTGGACGCTTCGTTTTCTCCGCCCGCTGCTCCACCAGTGCGTTCCATGCGCCGCAGCTGGGGCACCGGCCCGCCCATTTGGGGCTTTCGTTGCCGCATTCCGTGCAAAAATAGACCGTTTTCTCTTTCATGTTCTATCATCCTTCGTATGATAAATAGCCGCAGACAATGGCCAGGGCCAGCTTCTGCTGATACGCCGGCGTCTGCAACAGCCTCGTTTCCTCGGCGTTGGACAGGAACCCGCACTCCACCAGCACACCCGGGCAGCGCACGTTGGCCATAATGTATACGCTTCCGGGAATGGCGGCGGCTGCCTTGGCGTTGCCGACATTAACGGTGCTGTTCAGCGCCTGCTGGATGCTCCCGGCCAGCTCTTGGGCCGGGGAAACCGCGTTATAGAACACCTGGGCGCCGTGGGTGCGGGGCGATGAGGGCAGCGCATTCTGGTGGATGCTGATGAGTACCGCGCCGTCCACACCGTTGATGAGGTCAACCCGGTTATGGGTGTCCGCCACCTTCTTTTGCCGGATGGTGACGCTGTCGTCATTATAAAGCCCTTGGTCATCTGTCCGCGTCAACGTCACGTCTTGGCCCAGAAACAGCAGCATTTCCTGTATTTTCACAGTGATGGCCAGGTTGATGCCGCTCTCCGCCGTGCCGTCGGACGCCACTGCGCCGCCGTCGGCACCGCCGTGTCCCGCGTCCACCACCACCGTATCGGCAGCTAACACGTGGGCTTCCTTAACCGGCTGCCACAGTAGATACGCCAAAACGCAGACGGCGAGGACCGCCGCCGCAGCCATTGCCAGATGCCTTTTCCGTATGATGACAATCACGCCGCTCCCCTCCCCTTTCCCTTATGGATATGCGGCAGGGGCGACGCTGTATGCATTGTATCACATCGCAAGGAAAAAGAAAAACATTTCTTTTCCCTTCGGCATAGGATGGCATAGCCAAATGGCAAACAACAAAGGAGGATCACTGTGTATATAGAAAAGACACTGATGAACGCTGCCATGAACCAGTTGAACAGCAGCGTGGGTGACATGATGAACGCCAACCAGTGGATGGGCCAGCCCCAGCCCGTGCCCCAGGACGGCACCGTACAGATCACCGACAACGCAGCCGCGCAGCAGAGCGCGGATGGCGTGGTGATGGGCGCGCTGCCCGGCGGCGGACAGGGTACGCTGGCCTTCCCCTATGTGGCTATGCAGGGCCGCAACTGCCGCCGTTACGGCGCCGATGAGTCCCTGCGGCAGGGCACCGTGTTCCCGGCACTGGATATGCCCTTCCGCTACACGGCGCCCACCAACGGCCTGGCCGACACGCCCATGACGGAGCTGATGGCCATGGATTTCATGGTGGATGATATGGGCCTCTACCTCACTACCCACTGTGATGATGAGGACGCCTTTGCCCTCTACCGCAGCATGATCCGCGCTGCCCGGGAGCGGCGCGACCAGTACGAGGCCAACAACGGCCCCTTGACGCAGACGGCAGCCACCGACAGCGGCTGCCAGTGGCTGGAAAACCCCTGGCCCTGGGAAATGGGAGGTAATCGCTGATGTTTGTCTATGAAAAAAAGCTGCAATACCCCATTAAAATCAAGAACACCAACCCCAAGCTGGCGGCCGCCATCATCAGCCAGTACGGTGGGCCCGATGGGGAGCTGGGCGCTTCCCTGCGGTATTTGAGCCAGCGCTACTCCATGCCCTATCCGGAGCTGAAGGGCCTGCTGACGGATATCGGCACGGAGGAACTGGGTCATCTGGAGATGGTGGGCACCATCGTCTACCAGCTGACCCGCAACCTCACCGAAGATGATATCAAGACCGCCGGCTTCGACGCCTATTTTGTGGATCACACCGCCGGCGTGTACCCCACCGCCGCCTCCGGCTTCCCCTGGAGCGCCGCCTCCATGGCGGTAAAGGGCGACATGATTGCCGACCTCACCGAGGACCTGGCTGCCGAACAGAAAGCCCGTGTCACCTACGACAACATTCTCCGCCTCAGCGACGACCCGGACGTGAATGACGTCATCAAATTCCTCCGGGCCCGGGAAATCGTCCATTTCCAGCGCTTTGGCGAGGGCCTGCGCCTGGCCCGGGAAAAGCTGGACGAGAAGAACGTGTACTACGTGAACCCCAGCTTCGACAGATAAATCACCCGACGAAAGCCGCTGAATCACAGATATAGGACCGCTGCCTGTCCGAACACCATCTTCGGGCAGGCAGCGGCGTATCTCTATTATGAATGCGGCGGTTAAGAGTGGGTCTTGCGCCATTGGCGGATGCACTGCATAAATGCCTCTCCATACCGTTCCGCCTTGCGATCACCAACGCCGGAAACCTGGAGAAATTCGGGCCTGATCACTGGCTGCTTTGCCGCCATATCCAGCAGCGTTGCATTGCTGAACACGACGAAGGCCGGCACGCCTTCCAGATTGGCGATTTTATATCGCAGGGCGCTGAGGGCGTTATACAGCTCCTTATCTACGGGAACAGTTTCTTTTGCGGCGGAGATTGAGGCAGCTTTTGGCTGCTTTCTATCCACAATCGTCACCTTTTCGCCGCGGAACAGCACATCCTTGGCCTTTTCGGTGGCGCGAAGCACCGGGTATTTGTCATCCGTCAAGAGTAAATATCCCTGGTCAATGAGATGATCGATGTAGCGGCGAATGGCGGCGTTATCCGATTTGGACATAGTGCCGTAGGTGGGGAGCCGATCGAGGCCCAATTCCAGGATGCGTTTTTCCTTGCTTCCGGTCAGCGTGCGGACGATCTGCATCACACCCAGGCTAAAATCATATTTGCGCTCCACCCGGACTACGCAGGAAAGAATCTTTTGGGCCTCGGTAGTAATGTCATATTCCTGCATCTCCGCGCTGCAATTACTGCAGTTTTGACAATGCAGCGGCGATTGTTCCCCAAAATAGCCAAGGATATAGTGCCGCAGGCAGTCCTTGGTTTTGCAGTAGCCCACCATCTTCCCGAGGCGTTGTAAATCGCGCTCCCGGACGAGGGCACGTTCCTCCTCCGTCAGATTTTCATTATCCTCGCTGTTCTCAATCAGGAATCTCGCAGTCTGCACGTCGGCGGGGGCGTACAGCAGCACGCACTCCGCCCTGGCGCCATCCCGCCCGGCGCGGCCCGCCTCCTGGTAGTAGCTCTCCATGTTTTTGGGCATGTTGTAATGCACCACGAAGCTGACGTTGGACTTGTCAATGCCCATGCCAAAGGCGTTTGTCGCCACCATGATGCGGGCGCGGTCGTAGATGAAATCCTCCTGGTTCGTGCGGCGCTCCTCATCTTCCAAGCCCGCATGGTACCGCGTGACCGGAAGACCGAGCCGCTGAAGGTTGACGCATACCTTCTCCACCGTTTTGCGGGTGGCACAATAAACGATACCGCTTTGCTCGCTGCGCGACTTGAGATAGGAAGCAAGCCATAGATCCTTCTTCTTCGGCGTCTCCACGGAGAAATAGAGATTGGGCCGGTCAAAACCAGTGGTCAGCGTCAATGGATCGCGCAGCGCCAAAAGTCTGACAATATCCTCCTTCACCTCGTTTGTCGCCGTGGCAGTAAAGGCGCCCACGGGAGGGCGCTGGGGCAGCGATTGGCAGAACTCGGCGATTTTCAAATAGCTGGGCCGGAAATCCTGCCCCCATTGGGAAACGCAGTGTGCCTCGTCCACGGCAATCAACGAAATCTGCGCGGTTTGCGCAAAAGCGAGAAATGCGTCTGTGGTAAGCCGTTCCGGGGCGACGTAGATAATGGTATAGGCGCCCTGCCTCGCCCGGCGCAGCACCTCCAAATACTGGGAATAGGTCAGGGAGGAATTGATATACGCCGCAGCCACACCGGCCTGCGTCAGCGCCGTCACCTGGTCCTTCATCAGGGAAATAAGAGGGGAAATGACCAGTGTGATCCCCGGCAAAAGAAGCGCGGGAATCTGGTAGCACACCGATTTGCCCGCGCCCGTGGGCATCACGCCCAGCACGTCTCGCCCCTGCAGCAGCGCGTCGATCAGCGGTTCCTGCCCGGGACGAAAACCGGCGTGTCCAAAGTATTGTTTGAGTAGCTGTTCTTTTTGGATGATGCTCACCCCTTCCCTGTTTTGTTTCATTATATGGGTTTCGCTGCGATTTGACAATATGCGACGAGCATACTGCGGCAAAAAAATAGAACATCTATACTATTTTATTGCAGAGAAATTGTATTATAGAAATTTTCGTAAGAAGAAAACAACCGTTGACGCGGATGACGGGGATTGTTATAATTGTCTCACCTACTCTCCTATGCGAGGTGATACCATGTCCTCCCTCTCCTACCAGGTGGGCCAGCGCATCAAGAAATACCGCAAGAGCCGTGGCTACACCATCGAGCAGTTCTCCGCCATGATCGGCAAGAGCAAGGCCACCATCTCCAAATATGAAAACGGCATCATCGCCATCGATGTGGAGACGCTGCACGACATTGCCCAGGCACTTGGCGTAGCGTTGAAATACTTCCTGGATATGGACGATATGCCGCAAAACAGCGATGTTTCGCTGCCCAACAGTTCGTACTTCAACACCGACCGGGCCTATATGTATTACTTTGACGGCCGCGTTAACCGGGTGGTGAAGTCGCTGCTGCGGTTCTCTCCTGCCGTCGACGGAGGCGGCGTGGAGGCGACGCTGTACAACGATCTGGACAGCTTCAGCACCCCGGATCTCTGCAAAAACCTGTACAGCGGTCAGATGGACGCCTTTGACACCATTACCCACATCCACCTGGCCAACCAGATGAACCGGGCGGAAAAAATGTACATCTGTCTGCTGAATCCACTGCAAAACAGGGCGCCTGCCATCGGCATGATGTCCGGCATTGGCTCGTCACCCTTTTTCGCCCCCGCGTCCGTCAAGATACTGATCGCCAAGGCGCCCATGCCGGAGGATGAAAGGCTGCTGCAATCCATTAAACTGGGCAAGGAGGATTTACAGCTTCTGCGCAACTGCAACATGATGGTGATCAACCGCTCAATGCACATTACATACTGATAAAATAATGGCTGTAAGGTGAAATTACCTTACAGCCATTTGAGCCTGTCAAAAAACGGCTCCGCCGTTTTTTGACAATGGGATTGCAGTCTACTGCGCGCACGAATAGTACGCCTTTGGCGCACTATTCGCACACTTCGTAGCCTGAGATGTGAAAAAAGTGACGCGCATGTCGTCACTTTTTTCGGATTTCATTGGTTCGCGCCTGCGGGCGCGAAATCTGCGATGCTTTTTTTGACAATCTGTAACGGCTGTAAGGTGAAATTACCTTACAGCTGTTTCTGTTATCCTGACTTGATCATCTCACGCTTCAGGCGGAGGATAATCCGCTTTTCCAGCCGGGAAATATAACTCTGTGAGATACCCAACTGGTCTGCCACCTCTTTTTGTGTCAGCTCTTTTCTTCCGCCAAGGCCGAAGCGCATGGCGATGATGTCCCGCTCCCGGGGCGCCAGCTTTGCCACGGCGGAGTGCAGCAGCTGCCGATCCACGTCCTCCTCCAGCGGCCGCATCACCACGTCCGGGTCGGTGCCCATCACGTCGGACAGCAGCAGCTCCTTGCCGTCCCAATCGGTATTCAGGGGCTCGTCCAGGCTCACCTCCGTACGGGTGTTGCTGTTTTTCCGCAGATACATCAAAATCTCGTTTTCAATGCAGCGGCTGGCATAGGTGGCCAGCTTGATATTCTTGTCGCTCTGGAAGGTATTCACCGCCTTAATAAGTCCGATGGTGCCGATGGAGATCAGATCCTCAATGTTGATGCCGGTGTTGTCAAACCGCTTGGCGATATACACCACCAGCCGCAAATTGCGCTCGATCAGCCGCTGCCGCGCCTCGCTGTCCCCCTGCGCCAAGCGGCCGATCAGCACCGCTTCCTCCTCCCGAGGCAGCGGCGGCGGCAGGGTATCGCTGCCCCCTATGTAGTAAATGTCATCCTGCCTGTAATGCCGTATCCACTGCAGAATCCTCTGCCATAGCTGCATCATATCGCTCACCTCCCCATAAACCATGATACAGGCCCCTGCCGATTTTGCCGTGATAGAGGGCAATCAGCACTCTTGGAATCCGCCGGGACCCCGCCTGGATGGCGTCGCTTTTCAGCGCCAGCAAAAGTCCCTCGCTGCATCCGATGGAGTGATACGGCAGCAACGTGAAGGCGGTAAAGCCGGCGCTGTACAGCGCCGCCATTTTATCCTCCGGCCCACCGCCGCCCATGATGATACCGGCCGCCGCCTCCGGCAGCAGCGATTGCACGGCCTCTGACTCCGCCACCAGCACCGGCTGGCCGTCCACCGGGTTACGCAGCACGTTGCCGCTGTCCCGCAGCACCTGTATGCGGCATTGCCGCCCAAAGGCGTCCACCGTCACCTCCATCAGCTCTCCCCCTCCGTGCTTTGCTTTCTGATAAAACAGCACCGTCAGCAAGCCGTAAAACCCTGCTGCCGACAGCAGCAGCGTCCGCCAGCCCACAGTGGCAAAATAGAGCGTGCCGCTCCCCTGCCCTGTCCGCAGTGTCACGGCAAGCATGGCCCCCGCCATGGCTCCCGAAAGCAGAAAAAACAGCGCCATCGCCCGCCATCGCTCCGTTTCCCGCCAATAGGCAATGAGTGCGATGACCAACCCCACTGCACATTTTGCCCACCATTGGCCCAGTAATGGAAAAACCATGGCTGCCGCGCCATACAGACCGCCAATGACGGAAACAATGATGTACCATCCCCGCCGCAGCGGCAGTCCCATTAGCTGCGCGGTGGTCAACAGCAGGAGATAGTCCACCACTGCGTTGATGAATAACAGCCTGTCTATGTACACCACCACCGCCCTCACCTCATGGGTATTATACGGTGCCGACCCTTCAAAAGAGGTCAAAAAAAGAAACCGGCAGGATTTTTCCTGCCGGCAAAATGGTTATGTACGATTACAGCCCCAGATAGGGTACCACCAGTGACGCCACCATTACGATGGCCAGCACCAGGGCAATCACCATGGCCATGCGCCTGGCGAATTTCTGACTCATTCCGCTTCCTCCTTCGGCACAATGCGCTTAATCATCTTTTCCACCTTGCGGCGGGGCTCCATAAATTCATGGCCGCAGCCAAGGCACTTCAGCTTGATGTCCATGCCAATGCGCAGCACTTCCCAACGCTTACTGCCGCAGGGGTGCTGTTTTTTCAGCTCTAAAACGTCGTGTAACTGTAAATCCATCACGTAGCGTCCTTCTTGATTTCATCCCAGTACCGCTTGGCGGCCTGCTCCGTCTTGTTGGGGCCGTACTCGTAATAGTGCCGGTCACCCAATTCCTCTGGCAAGTTTCTTTGCTTTACATAGTGGTTGGGATAATTGTGGGGGTACTTATACTTGGCCACCTTGCCGGTGCCGGTGCTGTCGGCGTGGACGTTTTGCAGATGGCGGGGAATGACGCCCATGGCGCCGGATTTAATATCCCCCATGGCGGCGTCAATGGCGCCAATGGCGGAGTTGGACTTGGGGGCCGTGGCCAGCAGCAGCGCCGCTTCTGCCAACGGGATCCGGGCTTCGGGAAGCCCCAACTGCAGCGCCGCATCCACACAGGACTTTGTGACAACGATGGCCTGGGGATAGGCAAGGCCGATGTCCTCGCTGGCGATCACCAGCAGCCGCCGACAGGGAGAGAGTAAATCCCCCGCCGTCAGCAGCCTGCCCAGGTAGTATACCGCCGCGTCCGGGTCGGAGCCCCGGATGGACTTTTGGAGGCATGAGAGCAGGTCGTAGTGGGCGTCGCCGTCCCGATCATACCGCATGGCGCTGTGCTGCGATACCTGTAAAGCGTCTTCACTTGTCACATACAATGCCCCGTCTTTGGGCACCGCGGACTGGTACAGCAGCTCCACGGCGTTGATGGCCTTGCGCACGTCGCCGCCGCAGCCCCGGGCGATGTCCATGGGCACCGTGTCCTCCCAGGTAAAGGGCAGGTCGCCCCGCTGGGCCACCTTGTCCAGCGCCCGCAGTACGGCGGGCAGCGTCTCCTCTGCCGTCAGCGACTTGAACTCAAACACGGTGCTGCGGCTCAAGAGGGCGTTATAGATATAGAAATAGGGGTTCTCCGTGGTACTGGCAATGAGCGTGATTTTCCCGTTTTCCAGAAACTCCAAAAGGCTCTGCTGCTGCTTTTTGTTGAAATACTGAATCTCGTCCAGATACAGCAGAATCCCGTTGGGCGCGGCCAGCGTGTCCACGTCGGAGATGACAGCCTTCACGTCGGATAGCCCGGCTGTGGTGGCGTTCAGGTGATACAGCGCCTTGTCCGTCCGCTTGGCGATGATGTTGGCCACAGTGGTCTTGCCGGTGCCGGAGGGGCCGTAGAAGATGTAATTGTTGTCGCTGCCGCTCTCAATGAGCCGCCGCAGCAGGGCGCCCTCCCCCAGCAGATGGCGCTGCCCGGCAACTTCGTCCAGCGTCTGGGGGCGAATCTCATCCGCCAATGGCCGCATAGCGCCACCTCCCTGTCAAAAATCCTATTCATTATAGCATCATTTGCTTTTTTACGCAACAGTTGTTATAATGGACGCCGAGGTGAGGCGAATGAGAACGAAAAAGGACGTAAACGCCATTATCGAGGCGCTGAAAGGACTGTACCCCGACGCCATCTGCTCCCTGGAATACGAAAAGGATTACGAGCTGCTGTTCTCCGTACGGCTGTCGGCCCAGTGTACCGACGCCCGTGTCAATATGGTGACGCCGGCCCTCTTTCAGCGCTATCCCACCCTGGCGGACTTCGCCGCCGCCGACGTGGACGAGGTGGGCCAATATATCCACTCCTGCGGCTTCTGGCGGGCCAAGGCCCGCGACATCGTAGGCAGCGCCCAGATGCTGCTGTCCGACTTCGGCGGTAAGGTGCCGGACAATATGGAAGACCTGCTGCGGCTGCCCGGCGTGGGCCGCAAAACCGCCAATTTGGTGCTGGGCGACATCTACGGCAAGGAGGGCTACGTCTGCGACACCCACTGCATCCGCATCACCGGCCGCCTGGGCATCACCGACGGCAGCAAGGATCCCCTGAAGGTGGAGCAGCAGCTCCGCAAGGCCATCCCTCCCGGGGAGTCCAACAATTTCTGCCACCGCATGGTGCTGTTTGGCCGGGAGTGGTGTACCGCCCGGTCTCCCCGCTGCCAGGAATGCCCCATCAAGGCCCTGTGCCGCGAGGGCAAAGGCAAGTGATAATCCGTATCCCTCCCATTGGGAGGGGTACATTTTTTTGTCCAGGCGCATACAATGAGGCGAGGAGGTGGGAACAATGGATTTCCAAGAACTCTCCCGCCGTTTTGGAAAAACACCGGAGGATTTACAGGCGCTGTCCCAGTCTGACGAGGCCCGGCGTTTAATGGCGTTGCTGCCAACGCAGGAAACCGGTGGACAGGACAGCACCCAGGCGGCCATTCAGGCCATGAAGCAGTTGATGGCCCAGAAAGAGGGCGCAGCGCTGCTGAAAAGTCTGTCTGAAAAAATGGGGAAATAGGAGGGAAAGCACATGGCGGAATGGGAAGACCGGATGCAAAAGATTCTCAACGACCCCGGCGCCATGGCGCAAATCATGCAGATGGCGCAGCAGCTCTCCGGCGGCAGCGAGCCCACTCCGCCGCCTGCACCGTCTTCACCGCCGCCCTCTCCCGCTCCTCTGCCGCTGGACGGCGACACACTGACGCGGCTGCTGCCTCTGGTGCAGGAGCTGCGGCAAACCGACTCGGAGGCCGCCCGGCTGCTCTATGCCCTGCGACCCTTTTTGAAAGAGGAAAAGCAGGGCAAGGTGGAGCAGGCGGTGCGGCTGGCCCACCTGATCCACGTAGGCAAAAAAGCGGTGACGGAAGGAGGGCTTCGCCTTGTATAATCGCTACGTTCGGGATGAAAACGGCAATTATCGTCGCATCAGCGTGGAGGAGCCCATCGACATGGGCCGCGGTGACCGGGCGGAACTGACCATCGATATAGCCGAAAGGACCCCGGAGCCGCCACCGCCCCCGGTGGCTCACCGCGAGGAACACTTGCATCACGGGGAACACCATGAGGAGCATCGCAGGGAAAACCATCATCATGAGCCGCCGCAAGAGCGGCCCCCGCGTCCCCCTGCGCCGGAGCCGCCGCCCCACCGTCCGCCGCCGGGCACTCCCCCTCCCCCGCCCTTCTCACTGGGGCCGCTGCTGCAGCAGATGGAGGACGTGGACTCCGGGGATTTGCTGCTGCTGTTTCTGCTGCTGATGCTGTTCCAAAAAGGGGCAGACGAGGAATTGGTCATCGCCCTGGGGCTGCTGCTGATACTGTGAAAAGACGGATGCCGAAGCATCCGTCTTGAGCCTGTCAAAAAACGGCTATGCCGTTTTTTGACAATGGGATTGCAGTCTAC
>CAMKGX010000009.1 GCA_946412355.1 uncultured Clostridia bacterium | reverse complement strand
AAAAAGCCCGGCTGGTGTGCCGGACTTCCAACCAAATTTATTGTAATAGGAGGAACTTGACATGGCGATTATTCATGCCACAAGCGACAACTTTGAAAAGGAAGTGCTGCAGAGCAAGCAGCCCGTTCTGGTGGACTTCTGGGCGGTTTGGTGCGGCCCCTGCCAGATGATGGCCCCCGTGCTGGAGGACCTGGACGCCGGTGCCAGCGACTTCAAGGTGGCCAAGGTAAACGTGGACGAGAACATGGACTTGGCCGCCGCCTACCAGATCAGCAGCATCCCCGCCCTGATGATCTTCAAGGACGGCCAGGTGGTAAAGCAGTTCGTAGGCGTCACCGACAAGCAGCGCCTGCTGGACGCCCTCCACAGCCTGTAAAACCAAACCCGATAAATAGCGCAAAACCCGCCGCCCAACCGGGCGGCGGGTTTTCTATCATATCAGAGTATGGCTTCCAACTGTTCCTTTAAGGACGGAAAATCGGATACCACCGTTTCATACACGTCCTCCATGCGGAGCGTCTGGTACTTGTGGGCCGCAATATCCCGAAAACCGGCAATGGCCTTCCAGGGTATCTGGGGATAGTTCAGTCGGGTTTCCTCGGTGAGATTCTTGACCAGCTCACCGATATTGATAACGGTCATTCCCACGGCCCGCATCAGCATTTCATTTTCCTTGAACTGCGCCAGCGTGCAGCCACCCATCATTTTTTGCGCGATGTCGATTTCGCTGCGCACCTTTTGCAGAATAATCCGGTCTCTACGCTCCATACAGCGTAACCCTCCTGTCCACCTCCAGCATACTGTCCTCCGGCAGCGGGCCGTGGACGATGTCCACCTCCGTGCCCAGCAGCTCCTCCATCCGTAGCTTCAGCGCGTTAAGGGTCAGCAGCGACACCCGGGGCTGCACAAACTCCACCAGCAAGTCTACGTCACTTTGGGGCGTGTTCTTTCCGCTGGCATAGGAGCCGAACAGCTCCACCTTGCGCAGCGGGTATTCCCGGGACGCCACACGCACACAGTCTTCAATTTTCTGCACCGTCAGCATGAAAACACCCCCCTGCACCGGTATTCTATAACCGTATTATACCCCATGCCGGCCCATTCGTCAAACGGTCTGTTATAAACGCTGTCTTTCCGGCATTTTCTCCCCCCACCCCCAATCTGTTCTCTTACAGTTGACAAATGCCCTTTATGCGAGTACAATAAGGCAAATTCGTTTTTGCGGAGGTGCGATATGCAACTTGGCCTTTTGGGATATGGCGTGGTAGGCGGCGGCGTGCATCAGTGGTGCCTGGGCCGCGGCGACGTGGCGGTGAAGCGCGTTCTGGTGCGCTCGGACAAGCCGGAGATTGCCGCCATTTCCACCCGTGACATCCAGGATATTCTGGGCGATGATGCCATCGACACGGTGGTGGAGGTGATGGGCGGCATCCACCCGGCCTACGAGTACGTCAAAGCCGCCCTGGAAGCGGGCAAGAACGTGGTCACCGCCAACAAGGCCCTCATCGCCGCCTACTACCGGGAGCTCACCGCCCTGGCGGCGGAAAAGGGCGTGGCCCTGCGCTGCACGGCGGCGGTGGGCGGCGGCATCCCCTGGCTGGTGAACCTGGAGCGTGTGGCCCGCCTGGACGAGATCGAGTCCCTGGGCGGCATTATGAACGGCACCAGCAACTATATCATGGACGCCATGCACCGCAGCGACGTGGACTTTGCCGCCGTGCTGCAAAAGGCCCAGGCCCTGGGCTATGCCGAAGCCGACCCCAGCGCCGACATCGACGGCGACGACATCCGCCGCAAGCTGACCATTTCCGCCAACATCGCCTTCGGCGCGGTGCTGGAGGAGGAAGCCATCCCCACCTTCGGCATCCGCTATGTCACCGCCAAGGACATCGCCAACTTCCGCGCCCACGGCTTCGTGTGCAAGCTGCTGGCCTACGCCGGCACGGCGGAAAACGGCGTCTGCGCCTACATCGAGCCCACCCTGGTGGACGCCCACGATTTGGAGGCCGCCGTCCCCGCCAACTTCAACCTCATCACCTATGAGGCCGCCCAGCTGGGCCGCCAGAGCTTCTACGGCCAGGGCGCGGGCCGCTTCCCCACCGCCGCCAACGTGATGCAGGACTGCCTGGACATCCAGAACGGCCAGCGCCGGTTCTATACCGAGAGGGCCGTCCCCACAACCCTGGACGGCACCAATGAAGCCCATCCCTACTACGTCCGCTATGAGGGCGCCGACCCCTGGCTGGACAGCCTCACCGTAGAGCGCTGGGACGGCGCCGTCATCACCGCCGCCGCCAACACCTACGACATGATCGCCTGGGCCAAGTCCCACCCCGGCACTTTCATCGCCGGCATCCGCTGACAAAAGACCGTCACGCACCGATAGATTGTAGGGGCGCTTCACGAAGCGCCCGCCGCACACGGTTTGTACATCATCATAAGCTGCCATCATCAAAACAGTAAAAAGATTGGGAACTGCCGCTTTGTCCCGGCAGTTCCCAATTGCAATTATTGTGAAGAATTATATACTTTTCGGCCTGTTTACATCTGTTAAGGCAATCAATACGCCACGCCCCAGTAGATATCCGTAGTGCATTCCTTGCCGCACACCACGCACTTGCCCGTGGTGCCGGACTGCTGCAGCGGCATGCAGCGGGAGGACACGCCGGCCTTCTCCTTCATAGCCAGCTCGCACTCCAAAGAGCCGCACCACTTGGTGCGGGCGAAGCCGCCGCGGCCCTCTGCCATGGCTTTGACCTCCTCCCAGGAGGTCATGTCGAAGGTGTTCTCCTCCAGGTTCTCGCAGGCCATGCGGTACAGGTTGTCGTGGATGTCCTGCAGCAGGGAGGGGACAGCCGTCTCCAGCTCGGCCAGAGGGATGAAGCACTTCTCGCCGGTGTCCCGGCGGGCGGCGCAGCACTGCTGCTTTTCCATGTCCTTGGGGCCGATCTCCAGCCGCAGGGGCACGCCCTTCATCTCATACTGGGCGAACTTCCATCCGGCGGACTGGTCGGAGTCGTCCATGATGACCCGCAGCCCCGCCTTCACCAGCCGGTCTTTCAGCGCCGTGGCGGCCTCGATGACGCCGGGCTTATGCTGGGCGATGGGCACCACCACCACCTGGGTGGGGGCGATCACCGGGGGCAGCACCAGGCCGTTGTTGTCGCTGTGGGTCATGATCACCGCGCCGATCAGGCGGGTAGAAGCGCCCCAGGAGGTCTGGAAGGGATACTGCAGCTTGTTGTCCCGGCCGGTAAAGGTCACGTCGTAGGCCCGGGAGAACTTGTCGCCGAAGTAGTGGGAGGTGCCGGACTGGAGGGCCTTGTGGTCCTTCATCATGCACTCGATGGTGTAGGTGGCCTCGGCGCCGGCAAACTTCTCCTTGTCGGTCTTGCGGCCCTTCACCACCGGCATGGCCAGGGCGTTTTTGCACACGTCGGCGTAGCAGTTGAGCTGCTGCTCCGTCTCAGCCATGGCCTCTTCAGCGGTCTCGTGGATGGTGTGGCCCTCCTGCCACCAGAACTCCCGGCTCCGCAGGAAGGGGCGGGTGGTCTTCTCCCAGCGGATGACGGAGCACCACTGGTTGTACAGCATGGGCAGCTCCCGCCAGCTATGCAGCACGTGGGCCCAGTGGTCGCAGAACATGGTCTCGGAGGTGGGGCGGAAAGCCAGCCGCTCCTCCAGTTTCTCGCTGCCGCCGTGGGTGACCCAGGCCACCTCGGGGGCGAAGCCGGCCACCAGCTCGCCCTCCTTTTTCAGCAGGCTCTCGGGGATCAGCACAGGCATGGCCACGTTGGTGTGCCCAGTCTTCTTAAACTCGTTGTCCATGTAGCGCTGGATGTTCTCCCAGATGGCGTAGCCGTAAGGGCGCAGAATCAGAAAGCCCTTCACACTGGCGTAGTCCACCAGCTCCGCCTTCAGGCAGATGTCCGTATACCACTTGGCAAAATCCTCCTCCATGGGGGTGATGGCTTCCACATTTCTCTGGTCCTTGGCCATGATACGATACCTCGTGTTTCTATGTAAATTTGGATTTTTCTCCGACGAATGATTATACCGTGTCCCCGCGGGCCTTGTCAAGTCTTGGCCCCATCTCCGCCTCCAATCTGAAAAAAAGGACGGGCCCCGCCGGGCCCGCCCCTCAGATTGTCAAAAAAGCATCGCAGATTTCGCGCCCGCAGGCGCGAACCCATGAAATTCGAAAAAAGTGACGACATGCGCGTCACTTTTTTCACATCTCAGGCTACGAAGTGTGCGAATCGTGCGCCAAAGGCGTACTATTCGTGCGCGCAGTAGCCTGTAATCCCATTGTCAAAAAACGGCATAGCCGTTTTTTGACAGGCTTCGTAGGGCGCGACGACTCGGCGCGCCGTACCCGCTATCAATAATGATGGGCGAAATCGTAAGAGATAAGATACCATACGAATCCGCCCATCTGAATATAGCTATGTAAATCTACTTATTTCACGCCAGAATGTCCGTCAAATCGTGGAGCACCCGCTCCCGGGCGATCACCACCACCGTGTCCTCCGGCTCGATGGTGGTCATGCCGCCGGGGATGATGATGGCGCCGTGGCGGGCGATGGCTGCCACCAGCACGCCTTTTTTCAGCTTCATGTCCTTCAGCGGCGTGTGCAGCACGGCCTCGCTGGCGTCGCTGGCCACGAATTCCGCCGCCTCCACCGCGCCGCCCAGCAGCTTGTACAGGCTCTCCACGGCGCTGCCGTTGGAGTTGGCCAGGGCCCGGACGTACCGGGTGATCTGGCTCGCCACAATGTCCTTGGGGGAAATGACGCTGGCCACGCCCATCTCCTTCACCATGTCCATGTAGTTGGGCCGGGTCATCTTGGCGATCACCTTGTCCACGCCGCTGCGCTGGGCGTGCATGGCCATCAGCAGGTTTTCCTCGTCCCGTCCCGTCAGGGAGATAAAAGCGTCGGTGCCGTAGATGTTCTCCTGCTGCAACAGGTCGCTGTCGGTGCCGTCGCCCTGTATCACCATCACGTGGGGGAGGGCCTCCGCCAGCGTCAGGCACTTCTGCTCGTCCTGCTCCACCAGGCGCACGCTGATGCCCGCCTTTTTCAGCTCCTGGCACAGGTACTGGGCAATGCGGCTGCCGCCCAAAATGGACGCCGAGCGCACCGCCTGCCACTGCCGCCCAATGGCGTGGAGCATCTTTTGCAGCTCCGGCTTAGTGCCCAGCATGTACACGTTGTCGCCGCTTTGGGGCACGTAGCTGCCGTCGGGGATGATGAACTCCTCCCCCCGCTGCACGCAGCCGAACAGCACCTGGGCGTGGTGCTGGCGTGACAGCTCGTGCAGCGCCATGCCGCACAGCTTGTCCTCCTCCTTTACGGCGAAGCCGATCATGTCGATGCGGCCCCGGGCAAAGGGCTCCACGCTGAAGGCGGCAGGGAAGGCCAGAATCCGGCTGATTTCCAGCGCCGCCGCCAGGTCGGGGTTGATGACCATGTCCAGCCCGATTTCCTGCTTCAAAAGGTTGGCCTCGCTGCGGTATTCCGGGTTCCGCACCCGGGCCACCGTGTGCTTGGCCCCCAGCTTCTTGGCAATCAGGCAGCACACCAGATTGGTCTCGTCCAGGTTGGTCACGGCGATGACCAGGTCGGCATTCCGCGCCCCGGCCCCCACCAGCACCGATATGCTGGCGGCGTTGCCCACCACACCCATGATGTCCAGCGTGTTCTCCGCCCGGGCCAGGGCCTCGGCGCTCCGGTCCACCATAGTGATGTCGTGGCTCTCGCCGGAGAGCTGCTTGGCGATGGCGTAGCCCACCTTGCCGTTGCCTACGATGATAATTTTCATGTTGCCTCCTCGCCCTTCCGGGCCACGCGTACCTTGCGCTGCTGCAAAACGGCGGCCAGCTCCGCCCCCAGAATCACCACCACCGCCGACATGTACAGCCACAGCAGCACCACCACAATGGCGGCGATGGAACCATACAGCACGGCATAGTTGGCCATGTGCTCCACATAATAGGAAAAGGAAATGCTCAGCACCATCCACAGCACCAGGGACGTCACCACCCCGGGCCATACCTCGCCCAGGGGCCTGCGGCTGCCCTGTGCCATCATGTAAAGGGTACCGATGGCAAAGGCCAAAAGCACAAATACCAGTACGAATCGCAGATAGCTCCAGGCGTCAATGAACCGCTGGTTCAGCGTAAAGAACCGGGCCAGAAATTCCAGTGCCCGCCGGCCCACCACCGTCATGACGATGGAGGCCCCGATGAGGATGATCAGCACCAGTGCGTATAAAAAGTTCCGCACCGTGTCCAGCAGAATGTTCTCCGGCGCGGCCTTTCCGAAGGCCTTGCGCATGGAGTGCAGCACGCATCCCGTGGCCCGCATGGGGAACCACACGGAGAAAATCAGGCTGAACCACAAAAGCTGCGGGCTGTGGTTTTCCGTCACATACACAAGGTAGCTGTCCACCATGGCCACCACCTGGGCCGGGGCCACCTGCCCCATCCAGGCCGTGACGGCGGGGATGTCCAGATTCAGCTTGCCCACCAGCGTGCTGATGAAAATCAGCAGCGGGAAGATGGCGAACAGTAAATAGTAGGTCAGCGCGGCGCTGTCCCGGGCCACGTCGTGGGCGAAATAGCGCTTCACCATTTCCTCGCCCACCTGTCCCGGCGCCGTGTGCAGGGGTTTTTCCAGTAGCTTCTTCAATCCGTTCCCTCCTGTTTCGCCGTCCATTTTACCATAGCCTATGGCAAAAAGGAAGCATAAAATACCGCGGCGAGCAATATATAAATAATAGTGACGAATTATAGTTGATATATCGCCAAAAAGTGTGAAAAAAGTGTTAATTTTTCATTTTTATATTGGCGAAAGCCCGGGGAATTGTTATAATGAGTCTACCTAATTCTGGAAATTAAGCGCTATGATAACGCAAGGAGATGAGATCACATGGATAATCTCACCAAGATCGTCCGCGACGAGATCACACGCCAGTATAAGAGCGTCAGGCAGTTTGCCTTTGCCGTGGACATTCCCCTGTCCACCATCAACAGCGCTCTGCATAACGGCGTAGGCGGTTCCAGCTTCGACACGGTGGTGCAGATTTGTAAAACCCTGGGCATCAAGGCCCTCAGCGACGATGCCGCCTTCTACCTCACCGAGGACACCGAGCAGCTTCTCACCCAGTACGCCAGGCTGGATGACTACGGCCGCCACACGGTAGCTAGCGTCATGCAGGTGGAGTATGACCGCTGCACCGACCCCAACGCCCGGTAACAGCCCCGTTCAAAAAGCCTCATAAAACGGTCCCGGCCCACCAGCCGGGGCCATTTTTTGTATGTCCCCACCAACCGCCAACACACCCCTCCGTAGGGCGGGACGACTACCCCAAGGGCACTGGTTCCGGCAGCCGCTCGTACCTCGCGGGCCGTCACTGGCGCCCGGCGCGCCGCACCCAGGTTACAATTGCGACCAACCCCGGTTGAATGGCAAACGGATTCGATACCCCCGTAGGGGCGGACGACTCTGTCCGCCCCTCGTGTTCCCCACCGCCCCGCCCGGTTGCACGGCACCCGTCTGCCTCACCTCCGTAGGGGCCGCCGCCCCCGGCGGCCCGCACCCCGGCAACAATCACCGCCCATGTTGGCTGAATGGCACATGCCTTCCTATTGTCCGTAGGGGCGCTTCACGAAGCGCCCGCGACCCGGCGATGGCTATGATAACGGCTACCGTCAGACGCGGATGTCCGCGATCACCCCCGTAGGGGCCGCCGCCCCCGGCGGCCCGCATGCCCGGTAGCGTCCACCCCCAACCCCGGTGGAACGGCAAACAGCTACGACCATCCGTAGGGCGCGCCGCCCCCGGCGGCCCGCACCCCGGTAACGACAACCGCCGCAAATGGTTGAACGGCAAACGGCGTCATCCCTCCGTAGGGGCGGACGACTCTGTCCGCCCCATCGCCGCTGCAATACCCCCACACTTCGGCTACACGGCAATCGTTGACGATACCCCCGTAGGGGCGCTTCACGAAGCGCCCGCACCCCGGCGACAATGATGATAACGGCTACCGTCAGACGTGGATGGCCGCGATTACCCCCGTAGGGGCCGCCGCCCCCGGCGGCCCGCATGCCCGGTAGCGTCCACCCCCAACCCCGGTCAAATGGCACCCGTCATCATCTCCCCCGCAGGGGCGCCCACCCCTTCATCTGCCCCTCCCTACGAATTATCCCCCCATATCTTGAATATTTTGTAAGAGGGTGCTATAATTACCTGGTTAAAACCTGTGGCTGTGAAAGGAGGCTTTCGGCTCATACCGACATAGCGCCAGCGCCCGCGCCTGATGGCAGGTAAGCGGGACGACGAGGAGGAGGGCTTTCGGCGCATTCCGCGCCGTTGCCGCGGCGGTCTGCCGCGGTTATCGAACATTCGGCGGGTGCTCTCCCGTGGTGTCCGGCCATGTGACACGGCTTTACAAATATGCGGGCGACCGCAAAACAGAAGAAACCGTGACCGGAGGAGGACGGCTCTGCGCGCCACAGCGCGGCTGTCCCGCAAAATGGATCAATAAGGAGTGTATTCCTATGAGCAAATATTTCGGCACCGACGGTTTCCGCGGCAAGGCCGGCGTTGACCTGACGGCCCGCCACGCCTTCCTCACCGGCCGCTTCCTGGGCCACCATTACGCCGCCCTCCACACCGGCGACAAGGCCCGCATCGTCATCGGCAAGGATACCCGTCGTTCCTCCTACATGTACGAGTCCGCCCTGGCCGCAGGCATCACCTCCTCCGGCTGCGACGCCTACCTTCTCCACGTCACCACCACCCCCTGCGTCAGCTACATCACCCGCACCGAGTCCTTCGACTGCGGCGTCATGATTTCCGCCAGCCATAATCCCTATTATGACAACGGCATCAAGCTGATGAACGGCGAGGGCGAGAAGATGGACGACGACCTCCAGGATGAGATCGAGCGCTAT
Source organism: uncultured Clostridia bacterium (assembly GCA_946412355.1). Classification (GTDB taxonomy): domain Bacteria; phylum Bacillota; class Clostridia; order Oscillospirales; family Oscillospiraceae; genus Vescimonas. Next base: position 41,467 of record CAMKGX010000009.1, on the reverse strand, counting down.
ATCGACGGCGACCTGCCCGAGATCCCCTGGGCCACCGAGGATAAGATCGGCTGCACCGTGGACTTCTATTCCGGCCGCAACCGCTACATCGGCTACCTCACCAGCCTGGCCACCCGCCCCTTCGACAGGTGCAAGGTGGCGTTGGACTGCGCCAACGGCAGCGCCTGGATGATCGGCGGCGCCGTGTTCAACGCCCTGGGTGCCAAGACCAGCGTCATCAACGCCCAGCCCGACGGCGTCAACATCAATACCGGCTGCGGCTCCACCCACATCGAGGGCCTCCAGCAGTACGTCCGGGAGAACCACATGGACGTGGGCTTCGCCTTCGATGGCGACGCCGACCGCTGCCTGGCCGTGGACGAGCGTGGCCAGGTGGTCAACGGCGATAAGATCATGTATATCGTGGCCAAGTATATGAAGGAGCACGGCCAGCTCACCACCAACACCGTGGTCACCACCGTCATGTCCAACTTCGGTCTCTATAAGGCCCTGGACCGCCTGGGCATCGCCTATGAAAAGACCGCCGTGGGCGACCGCTACGTCTACGAGAACATGAAGCAGAACGGCCACCTCATCGGCGGCGAGCAGTCCGGCCACGTGATTTTCCGCAAGTTCGCCCATACCGGCGACGGTCTCATCACCGCCATCATGCTCATGGACGTGATGATGGCCACCCAGCTGCCCCTCAGCGTCCTGGCCCAGGATGTCACCATGTATCCCCAGGTGCTGAAAAACGTCCGGGTGGACGATAAGGACGGCACTCTGGCCGACCCCGCCGTGCAGAAGGCAGTGGACGAGTGTACCGCCCGCCTGGGCGACAACGGCCGCGTCCTCCTGCGCAAGAGCGGCACCGAGCCGGTGCTGCGGGTCATGGCCGAGGCCGGCTCCGACGCCGAGTGCGAGGCCAACGTGGACGCCATCATCGCCGCCATGGAGGCGTCCGGACATCTGATCGAGGTGAAGAAGTAATGTGGCATATTGAGGATATGTATGACCTGTCCCACTCTGCGGCAGGCGAGTATTTGCAGCAGTTTACCTACCCCTGGGAGGCCCTGGCCGGCATCTCCGACCTGATTCTCTCTCTGGGCGCCACCCTCAGCGAGGCGGAGTATGACCACCCCGCCCCCGACGTGTGGATCGCCAAGGACGCCACCGTCTTCCCCTCCGCCTATATCCACGGCCCCTGCATCATCGGCCACGGCACCGAGGTCCGCCAGTGCGCCTTCATCCGCGGCAGCGCCCTGGTGGGGGATAACTGCGTGGTGGGCAACTCCACCGAGCTGAAGAACGTCATCCTCTTCGATAACGTCCAGGTGCCCCATTATAATTATGTAGGCGACTCCATCCTGGGCTATAAGGCCCACATGGGCGCCGGCTCCATCACCAGCAACGTCAAGTCCGACAAGCTCCTGGTGGTCATCAAGAACGGCGACGAGCAGATCCCCACCGGCCGCAAAAAGGTGGGCGCCATGCTGGGCGACCGGGTAGAGGTGGGCTGCAACAGCGTCCTCAACCCCGGCACCGTCATCGGCCGCGACAGCAACGTCTACCCCACCTCCTGCGTCCGCGGCGTCATCCCTGCCGCCCATATCTATAAGGACCAGCAGCACATCGTGGCCAAGCACTGACCATACTATATTATTATAGAAAGGCCCCCGTTTCGGGGGATAGGGAAATAGACCATGAAAGTTATCATCGCCAAGGATCACGCCGAGGCCAGCCGCCTGGGCGCCGACATCATTGAGAATATCGTCCGTACCAAGCCCGATTGCACCCTGGGCCTGGCCACCGGCTCCAGCCCCGTGGGCATGTACCAGGAGCTGAGCCGCCGCTGCCATGAGGAGGGCCTGGACTTCTCCCGCGTCCACAGCGTCAATCTGGATGAGTACGTGGGCCTCCCCGGCACCCATGACCAGAGCTATCGCTACTTCATGGACGATAACCTGTTCAACCATATCAACATCGACAAGGCCAACACCTACGTGGCCAAGGGCGTGGGCGACGTGGAGGAAAATCTCCGTGAGTTCAACGCCATCCTGGATCAGACCGACATCGACGTCCAGGTGCTGGGCGTAGGCCCCGACGGCCACCTGGGCTTCAATGAGCCCGGCGACGTGCTGGTGGACGGCGCCCATAAGGAGACCCTGGATGCCTCCACCATCGACGCCAACGCCCGCTTCTTCGCCAGCCGTGACGATGTGCCCCGCTACGCCGTCACCATGGGCATGGGCAACATCATGCGTGCCAAAAAGCTGCTGATGATCGTGGCCGGCAATAAGGCCGACGCCATGCGCGCCCTGCTGTGCACCGATAAGCTGGACCCCCATTGCCCCTGCACCTTCATGCGCATGCACCGCGACGCCGTGGTCATCCTGGAAAAGTCCCTGGCCGACGCCATCGGCTATAAGGGCTGATTCCCCCCATATAATAAAAGCCCCCGGGAGCCCCACGCTCCCGGGGGTTTTATAGCCAAAAAAGCATCGCAGATTTCGCGCCCGCAGGCACAAGCCCCGGGAGCTACGCTCCCGGGGCTTTTCTCTGCCTCACACCTGTCCGCCCTCCGCGGACAGGTGTTTTCATTTATCCAAATACAATATATTCCATAGGGCAATCCCCTGCAAACGCGTAAAATTGCATCATAAAAGAATTGACATCACCGCCCGTTTGTCGTAATATTGAGATGGATAATACCATGGTGGGCCTATAGTCATTTCCGCCCACCCCATCCGATTTCACCGGGAGGTCGCGCCTCCCGTGAAATAGTAAGAAGCGGCGTTCCCCCAACGGAGCGCCCAGGCAATCGGGCGACATGGCGGCCAGTCAGTTGGCAGCCGGCGCGTAGCTGCTGAACCACCGGCAGCCGTACCGCCCACCGGACCAACCATCGGAGGTGATAGGGACAACAGGGCGAAAAAAATCGTAGAACCCAGCCTTCTCCTTGGGGGGGGCCTACAGCCGAAGCGCCGCCGGCGGCGGAAAAAGCGAGGCTGTGGCAAGGCAGCGGCCCGCTTTTCGCGACCAACGGGAGCGAAAAACGGTTGCCGCAACGAGGGCAAGAGGTGTCACGGCCAAAGGCCGTGACGGATGAGGGGGCGATTTCCATCTACCCCCCGGTAGAACGCCCCCACCCCCGCCGGGCAATGCCCGCCAATTCGTAGGGGCGGACGACTCTGTCCGCCCAAAACCCCGCCGGGCGCATCCCGGCACACCATAAGAAAACAAAACGTATTTCTAATGGAGGAAAAAACATGAACAAAAAGAAATTGCTGGCGCTCCTCATGGCGCTGGTAATGACTTTCTCCCTGTTGCCGGTAACGGCAATGGCAGAGAACGAGCCGGTCGCGCCGGTCGATCTCCAGGCCCAATTTGATAACGGTGGAGAAGTTACCTTGACCCAGGATGTTACCCTTACTGAGGGCCTTGAAGTCGAGGCAGGCAAAACTGTCATCCTTGACCTGAACGGCCATACCATCTCTGATGGTGAAGGCTATGACGATGACTACCTGATTGGCGTGATGCGTGGCGGTAACCTGACCGTTACGGATAACAGCCAGAGCAAGAACGGCGCTATCAACGCGACGGGTAAAAAAGTCTATTGTGGCATCAAGGTGACTTTGGCTGGAGAGGATGATCCTTCCACTCCTGCTACCTTGACTGTTAACGGCGGCTCCATTACCGGTTATTACTACGGTATCTCCGGCAACGGCACCCGCCACAATACTGCTATCAACGTCACCGGAGGTACCATCACCGGTACCAATGGCGCCGGTATCTATCACCCCCAGGAGGGTACTCTGACCATATCCGGCGGTACCATGACTGGCAAGGATACCGGTATCGAGGTTCGCTCCGGTACGCTGAATGTTACCGGCGGTACCTTTGTAACGCTGACTTCGGCCTTTTACTGCACTTTCAACGGCAATGGCTCGACCACCGAGGGCGCGGCCATCGCCATCGCCCAGCATACCACAGCGAAAAAAATTGAGGCCAATATCTCCGGTGCTACATTTGAAGTTCCAGAAGTAGGCACTGCGGTTGCTGTTTCCGTCCAGAATCCCCAGGGCAACACTTTCGATAATGTGTCCGTCTCTGCGAACGTTGTCAGCTCCTCGAAGATTCCCGAGGGCTATGTCTGGCAGCCAACTGAGAATGGCTATGAATTGTTGAAGAGTCAGGGTGAGGTTGAGAGCGCTGTGGCTCGGATTGGCAATATTCCCTACAACACCCTCGCCGACGCCATCGACGCCGCCCAGGACGGCCAGACCATCACCCTGCTGTCTAATGTTGCCCTGACCGCAACGGTGAACATCGACAAGAATCTGACCATCAACCTGAACGGCCACAACATCACCGCCACCGACGCCCGCGCCCTGTGGGTTGAGTCCGGCGACGTGACCATCACCGGCACCGGCACCATCTCCTCCACCCACACCGAGGACAACACTGCCTTCAAGTCCGACTCCTCCGTCATCCGCGTGGGCGACAAAGCAGCAAATGAAAACAAGGCGAAGCTGACTATTGGTGAAGGTGTCACCGTCAGCACGGATTTCTGCTATGGCATCACCGTCTTTGGTAACAACGATAGTGATAATACCAAAGACACCTCGGACATCGAGCTTGTGGTAAACGGTAAGGTCAATGTCACCGGCAGCCAGGCAGCCATCTCCGGCAACGGCACCAATACCCTCTCTGCCACCACCATGACCATTGGCGCCAATGCCGTAGTCACGGCAACTGGTGACTACGCCATCTACCACCCCGGCAAGGGCACCCTCACCGTCAACGGCACCGTAACCGGCAAGGGCGGCATCGAGGTCAAGTCCGGCACCGTCAATATCAATAATGGCGCAACCGTGACCGCCAATGCTACCGCACAGTCCCACGTCGCTAACGGCAACGGCACATCCACCTCCGGTTATGCCATCGCTGCCATCAGCAACGCGGGCTATGTGGGTGACCCCACTGTTACCATCAATGGCAATATCGTGGGTACAGTGATTACATTGGCGGACGGCAGCGAAACGCTCAAGGCCAACGTGACGGCGACAACACCCGCTAATGTTACTATTCCTGCCGGCTACTCTTGGGACGACAATAACAAGCTCACCAAGATTGACGGCGTAGCCGCCATCGGCACCACTGGCTACCCCACCCTCAAAGAAGCCATTGACGCCGCCAACCCCGGCGACACCATCACGCTGCTGGAAAACGTGGATGCCACAGCAGGCAACCTTTATAACGGCTCCGGCAGCACTAGAATCCCGATTAAAACGTCCATGACCATCGACGGTAATGGGCATACGATTGAGGTTTCGAGACGCGGTTTCGGTGTTGGCGATTATGCGACTGCTCCGATCGATGTCACCTTCAAGAATGTCACCATCCATAATAACAGCGGCGCAGCCCGCTGCATCGACACCCGTGGTAACCTTAATAGTCTCACGCTGGACAAAGTGACGCTGAGTACGGATGGTGCGCCGAGCGGCTACACCCAGCCTCTGACCATCGGCGGCAGTCAGAGCAAAACTGCCACCATTAATATCAACAATAGCACCATCAAGACCAATGATGATGCTACCGCCTACTATGCCATCATCACCTTTAACCCGGTGAACATGACCATCGACCACAGCACCATCATGGGCTGGGCATGCATCTATGCAAAGGGCCCGGACAGCTCTGCCGGCTCTGCCGGTTCAGAGTTCACCATTACGAACAGCACGCTGGTATCCAAGAACATCTATGACAACACCTCCAACGCATTTGCCGCTGTTATGATTGAGACCGATGATGTGACGGTGAATATCGAGAATACAGATATCACTATCAACGCAGACAGCGATCAGAAGCAAGGCATCGTTAGTTACAATATTAAAGATGCTGGTGACGGTATCGTAGCCCTAAGCGATGGCAATAACGTTAATCTGAATGGTGAAAATGCTGTTATCGCTGTTAACAGCGGCAATTTGCTTTCATCCGATGGCTACACTGGCAAGGTTGCTGTAACCGGTGGCACATTCAATGTGGAGCCTGACGCGCGGTATATCGCCGAGGACTACAAGGCTGTTGCCAACAGCGACGGCACCTGGACCGTGAAAGCCAAGGACTACGTCGCCCAGGTCGGATCCACCAAGTACGAGACCCTGGAAGCAGCCGCCGCTGCCGCCCAGCCCGGCGCTACCGTCAAGCTGATCGCCGATATCGACTACAGCACCACCTACACCGTGCGCAATGCACGTGATAATGGCGACGAGCATGTCGTTGATTTGCGCGACCTGACTCTTGACATGGATGGCCATACCATCAGCACCATCAACGCCACAGTTGAGTTCGGCGGCAACGGCGCTACCATCGAGAACGGTACGTTCAATCTGGTGCCCAAAAACACCGACGGCAGCTACAAGGAAGGCAGCTATGCGCTGATCATCGACAATAATGGTGACAGTGCTGACACTGTCCTGGTGAAAAACGTGGTTTGCAACGGCGGCATCAACCTGTGCAGCGCCACTGTTACGCTGGACAACGTCACCGCCAGATCCACGCCGAATAAGTTCTACGCCGTCTGGGCGGAAACGAATGCAACGGTAACTATTTTGAGCGGCACTTATACCGATACGCAGACTGGCGGCAGGGGCGTCCTGGCTACCGGAACGGGTAATGAACGCGGCGCAAAGATCTACGTAACCGGCGGCAGCTACAATGCTGGCAATAAGGTGGTAGCTAGTGCCGAGGCAAACTCCATCCAGATCACCGGCGGTATCTTTACCAAGGATCCCACTACCCAATACATCGCTACCGGCTACGAGGCCATCGAAAACCCCGACCCCATTACCCGTAGCACCTACGAATGGACCGTCGGTGTCATTGAAGGTGCCTTCATAGAGGTAGAGGACGCTAACGAGGATCCTGTGACCAAGACCAGCGGCGATACCACCTTCTCCTTCGCCACAGCTACCACCGGGAATCCCAATGATGACGTAACCTACGCCATCAAGACCACCACGAATAATACTCAGGTGGCTTACACCCCGGTGCAGACGGACATCGTCACCAAGCCCGCTGTCAGCCAGAATGCGGCGAATGTAAGCGGCGATGCGAACGAAGACAAAGTAGCCGAAGTGAAAGAAGCTGTGGAGAAATCTGCTGCAAGCGGAACCACGAAGATTCAGGCAAAGCAGGGCGAGGGTGATTACGGCAATGTCAACCTTCTCACCACCCAGGCGGCAGCCAAAGCCATTACCAAGGCTGCGGCAAACGTTGATGAGGCGAATGATATCGCCAAGGTTGAAATCCAGCTTCAAACCAAGCTGACCAGCTATACACTGGCGGGTGAGGGCGACTCCGTGGTCACCACTGCCCTGATCTATCAGGTCACGCCCCAGGCTGTCCTGCTGAATGCCTCTGGCGTACAGCTTTGCAATGCTGAAACACTGACCAACAGGGACCTTGAGGACCAGGGCCTGACGCTGAAGTTCGAGCTTCCCGTGCCCGACAGCGCTGTCCCGGCTTCTAACCAGGTGATTGTCACCCACCGTAGCGCTGAATACGGAGATAGCACCTCTCTGCTCACCGTGCAGGAGGATGAAGCGGGCAACCACTACGTTGTCATCGAGACCACCCACTTCAGCGAGTTCGAGCTGACGCCCTATGTGGTTGATGACACCAATCAGCTGATTACCGCCTCCCTGACCCTGGGCGGCTCCATCGATCTGAACTTCTACCTGAAGCTGCAGGACGATGTCACTGCTGTGCGCTTCACATATAGGGGCACCACTACGACAGTGTCTCGCGAAAATGGTAGTTATGATTCTGTGCAGAAACGCTACAAGTTCTCCATCCCCGTTGCGGCAAAGGACATCTATAAAGACGTCACGATTGAACTCCTCAACGCGGACAAGGCAACGCAGGCATTCAACTATAAAGATTATCCGGATAGCTTTGCTAATAAGTTTACGTATAGTGTTGCTGAATATGTAAACTATGTGAAGGATAATGGTAAAACTGATGCCGAAAAAGCCCTTGCCAGATCCTTGGGTACCTATGGTTACTATGCCAATCGGCACCTCCTGAAGGAAGATGGGAATACCGTCTACAATACCGTGAGCAATTTGGACGATGATGCTATCATTAGCTATAAGGATTGGAGAAACCCTTATGGTACATATCCGATAAGCGGTAGCGGCATGACGCTTCTTCTCCGTTCCGAGACTGTTATAGCCTATCGTTTTGACGATAACGTAGACTATTCCGGCTATAAGTTCTATTTCACCCACTCGTATACCTATGATGACGGTGGATATGCCGAGGATGTAGAATACGAGGTAGATCCGGTTCGCACGGGCAACTATTGGTACGTAAATAGCAAGGGCATTCCTGCCGCGTATCTTGATAGGGGCGTTACTTTTAAAATCGTTTCGGATACCGATGGAGAAGTATACAGTACCACCTATAGCCCCATGATCTATGGCGGTTCCATGCTCAGTAAAAATACTACGAGCGAGACGCTGAGGGATACGATTCGTGCCATGTATGACTACAACCAGAAGGCAAGGGAATACTTCCAAATAAACAACTGACTACAATAGGAAAGGAAAAACGAAAGTGAAGAAATTATTTCTTGACCCCCAGGTAGATCTCCTTCTTGTCCGGGATATCATTGTTACCAGCGGAGAGGATGAGGATGATTCTGGCTCATCTGACGGACTGGATTGATTATGAAGACATTTGAAAACCCGTTGATAGAGGCGGTTTATTTCGCTGATATCATCACCACAAGCGGAACAACAAACAGCAACCCGTTTGAAACGTCGGAGGTTCCACTTGGGCCTAACAATTGAGGAGGGAGAGCGCGTGAGAAAGAAATCAGTACTGATACTTATGATGGTACTGTGTTTTATAATGACATGCGCTCCGGCATTTGCTGAGTCATCGTATGAGATGCCGGAAGTCCCCCTGTTCCCCACCAATTCCTCCAACCCCGCGCCCGAATCGGGCGCGGGGACGGAGACCCCCTCCGGCAATAACGGAACAGATGCGCCTACTCCCTCGCAGCCCAATGTGACACCCTCTGTCACAGGCAAAACAGACGCAACAACACCTGTCCCCCAGGCTCCTGCTGGCAACACAGGCAATGCCAATGCGACAACCCCTGCTCCTGCAATGGATCCCGGCGACATCAGCGTAGATGCGGATGCACCAGTGCCTGGTGGCGATGCTGCTACCACAGGGGGTGATAGTGTCGAGACACCCGGCGATACTGACACTGGTAAAACCGGCGTGACTTCCGCCGACAATGTCGAGACGGCATCTTCGCCATCCCGGCAGCCCTCGGCACCTCTGGCAGACGGAAGTGTGTTGTTCTATGTCATCATTGCGCTTGTGGCTGCGGCGGCGGTGATTGTAGCCGTTGTTGTTTACCGCAGGAAAAAGCGCTAATCGCGCCGTGCCCATCAGGCACACAACCACATAGCAAAACAAAACCCGGACGGCTCTCACCGTCCGGGTTTCACTATACACATTTCTCTCACTCCACCAAAAACCCCAGCTCCCGCAGCTGCGCCACCGTCTTTTCCACCGATGCCGCAAACTGCTCCCGGGTGCCCTCGTAGGTCTCGCCCAGCGCCGCGATGATAGCCTCCGCGTCCGTCTCCTGCTGCAGCTTGCCCACGATGAACGCCGCCGTCTCGTTCAGCCGCACGATGCCGTGCAGCTTCTCCCCGGCCGCGCCCACCGGCACCAGCACGCTTTCCGTGCCCACGTTGCTGAGCACCACTTCGTCAATCAGTCTCATATTCTCGTCCTTTCCCGCCTTCCGGCGCGTCCGTTATCTTGCCCTAACTCTACCATATCCCCGGCCAAATTGCAACCATTCACGCCAGGCCCCGCCGCCGTATCTCCTCCATGATCCGCACCATCAGGCCCGTCCGTCCGAAGGGCGTCATCAGGTAAAACCCGTCCACGTAGGGTGCCATGTCCTCCGCCGCTCCCAGGCTGATTTCCACCGCCAGTTCCTCGCCCCGGGCCCGATCGGCCCCCTCATAGCGGGCCACAATGGCCGGGTCTACCGCCACGCCCGCCACCTCGCTGGCCAAAAACACCGCGTTCCGATGGCTGATGATGGGCATGATGCCCCCCAAAAGCTTCCCGGATAATTCCCGCCGCGCCGTATTCAAATTCTCCAACGCCCGCGGCGTCAAAATCGGCTGTGTAAAAAAGCCATCCGCCCCGTTGGCCTCCTTCTCCTTCGCCAGCGCCAACTGAATGTCGAAGTTGGCGGCGTTCACGTTCAGCGCCCCAAACACGTGGAACGAGTACTCCAACACCTCCCGCCCCAGGCCGTCGATGTAGGCCATCAGCTTCCGGGAGTTGAAGTGGTACACGCTCTGCACCTCGTCCCGCCGCTGGGAGGGCAGCGGGTCGCCGGTCACCGCCAGCACGTGGTTGATGCCCTCGGCGCTGAGCCCCAGCAGCAGCGCCTGGGCGGCGTTCCGGTTCCGGTCCCGGCAGGTCATGTGGGGCATGGCGTTCATCCCCAGCTCCCGCCGCAGCTTGCAGGCCAGCAGGCTGGCGTCCATCCGCGCCCGGGCGATGGGGCAGTCGGCGATGGTGATGATGTCCGCCCCCGCCGCCTGTAATTCCCTGGCCCCCGCCATGTACTTGCCCAAATTGGCCGCCTCCGGCGGGTCTAATTCCACCGCAAAAGGCTTCCGCGCAGCATCGCAAAGCGCGTCCCAAAAAACGTCCTGCCGCCAGGGAGCCTTTTCCCGCAAAGGCAGGGCAGGGGAGGGGGAAATAGTCTTTTCCACCAAGGGTAGCCGCCGCCTCAACGCCCCGATGTGCTCCGGAGTGGTGCCGCAGCAGCCCCCGAAAATGGTGACGCCATACTGCCGCAGCCCCGCCGCCTCCTGGGCGAAATAGGCCGCGCTGCCGTCGTAAAACACCCGGTTGGCCCGCACCGTGGGGTACCCGGCGTTGGGCAGCGCCGCCAGGGGCTTGGAAAATCGGGGCAGCTTCGCCATCAGCCCCGCCATGTGGTGAGCGCTGAGTACGCAGTTCAGCCCCATGGCGTCAATGTCCCGGCATCCGTCCGCCCAGGCCAAAAGCTGACCGGCGCTCCGCCCCTCCCGGCTGAATCCGTCCGGCTGCACCGCAAAGCACACCAGGATAAACGCCTCCGGCCGCGCCGCCTTAATCCGCCGCGCCGCCTCCGCAATGCCCGCTTCTTCGCCCACGGACTCAAAGATGAAATGCACCGCCTCGGCCTCCAAAAAGCAGTCCGCCACGAAGCCGTATTCCTCCTCGGGCGAGTGCGCGCCGTCCGCCGCCGCGGGCCCGATGTCGGCAAATACCGCCGCCTCGTCCCCGGCGGCCCGGCAGGCGATCTCCCAGCCCGAGCGGATGATCTCCCGGCAGTGAGCCTCCGGGAAATTCTCCCGGTTGGCGTTGAAAGTGTTGGTCTTGATGGCCTGTGCCCCCGCCTTGACGTAGAGACGGTGGATGACCTCCACCTCCTCCGGCGCCGTCAAGTTGGCCATCTCGCAGGCCAGATGCCCGGTGCGGTTCCGCTGGGCGTAAAAGGTCCCCATCCCGCCGTCAAACAGCAGCGCGCCCTGCTGCGCCAACATCTCCCGCACATCCCGTATCATAATCCACCCCGCAAAACAACATTTTTCCCACTATACCACATTTTCCCAACCCTGTGAAGCCATCTCCCCAATAATCCGCCATTCAACAATCCCTAAAAATAAAAAGAATTCGCCCATTTCACAAAATAACTATGCTCCCAGCATACCATACTCGGCATATTTCACAGTTTTTCCAAACATATTCTCTGTTTTTCTCCAACTCTTTCCATCCCTACAGGCTTGTCAATAAATGCGAATTGTGATACCATGATGATAACTATGGATAACTGCGCCCAACTATGAAAGAGCGAATTATTACACCGGCGCAACTACATAAATGAGGGATAAATATGCACGACTTCTTATCGGATTCCCGCTTTAAGGGTATCACTCCGTTGCAAAACAAACTTTGGCTGGCCTCTCCCACCATGCACGGTGACGAGCAGCGCTGGGTGGATGAGGCCATCCGCACCAACTGGGTCTCCACCGTGGGCGCTAACATTGACGCTGTGGAGGAGCAGCTGGCTGCATACGTGGGCGTCAAGTACGCCGTGGGCCTGTCCTGCGGCACCGCCGCCCTGCACCTGGCCACAAAGCTGGCAGGGGAACGGCTGTACGGCCAGGCCAAGCCCAATCAGGGTACGCTGCAGGGCCACCGGGTCTTCTGCTCTGACATGACCTTTGATGCCTCCATTAACCCCGTGGCCTATGAGGACGGCGAGGCCATCTTCATCGACACCGAGCCCGACACCTGGAACATGAGCCCGGAGGCCCTGGAAAAGGCATTCGAGCTGTACCCCGACGTCCGCCTTGTGGTGGTGGCCCACCTGTATGGCACCCCCGGCAAAATGGCGGAGATTCGCCGAATCTGTGACGCCCATCATGCTCTTATCGTGGAGGATGCCGCCGAGTCCCTGGGCGCCCAGTATCTGCTGAACGGCCACTGGACGGAGACCGGCGCCCTGGGGGACTATAACTGCATTTCCTTCAACGGCAATAAGGTCATCACCGGTTCCGCCGGCGGCATGTTCCTCACCAACAGCCTGGCCGACGCCAATAAGGTCCGCAAGTGGTCCACCCAGAGCCGGGAGGCCGCGCCCTGGTACCAGCATGAGGAAATCGGCTACAACTACCGTATGAGCAATATCATCGCCGGCGTAGTCCGTGGCCAGATTCCCTATCTGGATGAGCATATCGCCCAGAAAAAGGCGATTTATGAGCGCTATAAGGCCGGCCTTGCCGACCTGCCGGTAAAAATGAATCCCTTTGACGTGGAGAGGAGTCGCCCCAACTATTGGCTGAGCTGCCTTATCATCGACGAGGACGCCATGGCCCCCATGGTCCGCGGCGAGCAGGATTACCTTTGGAAGCATGAGACCGGAAAGAGCAGCCCCCACGAGATTCTGGAAGCCCTCGCTGCCTTCAACGCCGAGGGCCGCCCCATCTGGAAACCCATGCATATGCAGCCCATCTACCGCGCCCACCCCTTCGTAACCGCCGAGGGCAACGGTCGCGGCCGCACCAACGCCTATATCCAGGGTACCACCGCCGACGTAGGCGCCGACATCTTCCGCCGCGGCCTGTGTCTCCCCAGTGATAATAAAATGACAAAAGAGCAGCAGGATACAGTAATTGATATTATCCATAGGTGCTTTCGGTGAAATCAATTCGGCGACTGCTATTCGCGGCTTGGTGCTGTATCATCGGCTGGTGCACAGTATTCTCGCGGACTCCTAGCGCGAATCATAGAGTTGAGCTAAGATTGCTGTGGTCATATCGAAACTTGTTCGCGGGAGTGCCTACAGCAAGAGCGGACGTTATTCAGAATATTGATAATATTCTGTTTTTCATACCGTTCGGTTTCCTTCTGCCGGTCAATTCATGGAAGAAAGCGTTGATAGCCGGATTTGGCTTCTCGTTTTGCATCGAGCTCGCGCAATATGCCGGTGGATTAGGCTTAGCAGAGCTTGATGATGTAATCTGTAACACAATTGGAGCCGTCATTGGATTCTGGTTTATGTATTTGATTAAGAAATGGATAATGAGGGACACGGATGAGATTTGAGCGAAAACGAGGCTTTTATGAAAAGTACATAAAGCGGCTCTTAGATATCATCTGTTCGCTACTCGCCATTATCGTCTTTTCCTGGCTGTACATCATTATTGCCATTGTAGTTCGGATAAAGATGGGCTCACCGGTAATCTTCAGACAACCAAGACCCGGTCTAATCAATCCGAAAACCGGAAGGGAACGTATCTTTGAGATGTATAAGTTCCGGACGATGACGGATGAAAGAGATGTGAATGGAGAATTGTTACCGGATGAAGCACGCCTTCCGGCTTTTGGCCGTATGCTTCGGGCAACTTCTCTTGATGAGCTGCCGGAAGCATTTAATATTTTGAAGGGTGACATGAGTGTTATTGGCCCGAGACCGCAGCTTGTCCGGGATATGGTGTTTATGACCGATGAACAGCGCATGAGGCACACTGCGAAGCCTGGCCTGAGCGGTTTGGCGCAGGTCAACGGTCGGAACGCAGTGAGTTGGGAAGATAAACTAAACTGGGATCTGAAGTATATTGAGAATGTCAGCTTTATCGGTGACTGTAAAATCGTATGGATGACCGTTAAGAAAGTCTTCGGTAAGGGCGAGAAATCGGAAGAACTGGATGTAACGGATGACTACGGGGATGCTTTGCTGAAGAGTGGGAAAGTTAGCAGAGAGAAGTACGATGCGCTGCAGGCAGAGGCTAGAGAGCTTATTAAGGTAAATGAGGAAGTACATTCATGAGTAATGAATTCTCCGTATCAATGTGTGTATATGGCGGTGACAATGCGGCTCACTTTGATGCGGCGTTATCAAGCATTATTGAGCAAACACTTAAACCGACAGAAATTGTTCTGACTGTTGACGGGCCTATTCCGGAGAGCATTGAAGCCGTTATTAATAAATACCAGCAAACCATGAATGGCTCAATAGCCTTTAAAGTGATACGACTTGAGAAAAATGTTGGCCATGGAGAAGCGCGTAGAGTCTGCTTTGATAATTGCTCTTGTGATTTAATTGCGCTGATGGATGCTGATGACCTGTCGGTACCTGATAGATTTCAAAAGCAAATTCAGTATTTTGCTGAACATCCTGGTGTCTCTGTCGTCGGAGGGTATATCACAGAGTTTATCACAGCGGTTGATCCAACGGATATATCCCAAAAGGCAGGCAGCCGAATTGTGCCGGAGACGGATGAAGAGATTAAGCAGTACATGAAAAAACGCTGCCCGATGAATCAGGTCACCGTAATGTTTATGAAAGACGATGTGGCTGAAGTGGGCGGCTACATAGATTGGTATTGTGAGGAAGACTATTATCTATGGATTCGATTGGCACTTGCAGGGAAACAGTTCGGCAACATACCTGAGAATCTTGTAAATGTCCGCGTCGGAGAGGAGATGTACCAGCGCCGCGGAGGCTGGAAGTATTTTAAGAGCGAAGCCAATCTGCAAAGGTACATGTTACGCAATAGCATCATCAGTTTTCCTCGATACCTAGTCAATATTTGTGAGCGCCTTGCTGTTCAGGTGCTGATGCCGAATAAGGTTAGAGGCTGGGTATTTCAAAAGCTGGCGAGGAATTGAGTATGAAATCACACATAATCCATCATTGCTTGGAGTTCGAGTATTTCCCTCACGAAAAAGTTGATATAAAGAAGATTAATTGGGGTGAACATTCTGGCGCATGGATTGCCAGATGGACGACTGATTTTGACTGCAACCAGGAGACACAATTCTGGTACGTCATTAAAGACACGCCGTTTAATATTGATGAATTAAAAGCAAAACGGCGCTATGAAATAAATAAAGGTAATAGAAATTTTTATACAAATGTCATTGACCCATTAAAATATAAAGAAGCGTTATATTCCGTATATTGTGAAAGTTTGGGTGGGTATGCTGATAAGAGGAAACCAATTAGTCAAGAACAGTTTGAGAAGCAGATTAATGCATGGGCATCCCCGGAAGCAGTTATATTTGGTACTTTTTCTCGAGATAATGATCAGTTGTGTGGATATGCAGATGTCTATAAACGGTATCCATATCTTCCTATTAGTTCAATAAAGACAATCCCAGCTATGGGACGAGAGGGGGTAAACTTTGCTCTGATATGCGGGATTCTCTCCTACTTTGATAAGGAATTAAGAGAAGGGTGTTACTTATGCGATGGCTCTAGAGTATTGGTACACAAGACACACTTTCAGGACTTTCTTGAAAAGTACTTTGCCTTTCGTAAAGCATATTGCGTTTTAAACACAAGATATCGTTTCCCAATTTCAATACTTATAAAAGTTGGATTCCCTTTTAGAAGAATGATTTATCTGATGTGTGACAAAAAAATATTACCGAATGGAATTCGACACTTATTCATGATGGAGGCATGGAATAAAGGAGAAGAAAAATAGCCTGTATTTGAGGGAAGATAATATGACGGAGCTACAAACAAAACTATTGGAAATGCTTAGATGGTTTGATCATTATTGCCGCGAGAATAATCTGAGGTATTATGCAATTGGCGGTACTTTGCTAGGGGCAGTAAGGCACAATGGATTTATTCCTTGGGATGATGATATTGATATAGGCATGCCAAGATCAGACTATGAAAAACTAGCTAAAATAATGGATCACAGAGTGTTTGGTAAATACCTTTTGGAAACCGAATACTCCGAGGACAAAAGTTATTGTTATCCTTTTGCCAAATTGTACGATACAACAACAACACTTGTCGAAAATGTTCATACAGGACTTAGACGTGGCATTTACCTCGACATTTTCCCGATTGATGGAATAGGAACATCGGATAAGCCAGATTTGAGATGGTATGCGAGGATTAAGAAAAAATATCAACTTTACTTAGCAAGAATTACTGGCGTTAGGAAAGGAAGAAGTTTATATAAAAATGCAGTTGTTCTTGTAATGCGCTCGATTCCAAACTGCATAGTAGATAATATAGAGCTAAGGAAAAGTATTAGTCGAATGTGTTCGAGATATAGTTTTGAAGAAAGCACATGGGCCGGTAATCTTGTAGGAAACTGGTGGGAAAAAGAAATTGTTCCAACTTCATTTTTTGGCAAACCTAAAGAATACGTGTTTGAAGGCTTTACAATACTTGGCGTTGAACAGGCGGATGCATATTTGACTGCAATTTATGGCGATTGGAGAAAATTACCACCAAAAGACCGTCAAGTTTCACATCATGATTATAAACTATGTGATTTAGAGCATGGGTATTTATAAGATAGAGGTTAATAGATGACAACAGCTATAATTATTGCCGGCGGTTCTGGCGCAAGAATGGGTCAGGATATCCCGAAGCAGTTTATTAATGTTTATGATAAACCCGTTCTGATTTATACACTTGAAGGATTTCAGAAGCATCCACAGATCGATGCGATTGAAGTTGTATGTATTGACGGCTGGCACGATGTTGTTTGGGCTTATGCGAAGCAGTTTAATATAACTAAGCTTAAGTGGATTGTGTCCGGCGGCAATACTGGACAAGAGTCTATCCGAAATGGCGTTTATAACCTTGAAGATAAAGTTGCAGCCGAAGATATTATCATCATCCACGATGGAATTCGCCCACTTGTTGATGAAACTGTCTTGACAGATGTTATTCGTAAGGCACAAGAGCACGGAAATGCCGTTACATCTCTTCCGTATAACGAGCAGATTTTTGTCATTGATGACGAGATTAGTACAACCAAGTTTATACCACGGGAAACGCTTCGGCGTGTCTCTACACCGCAAGCGTATCGGTTTGATCTCCTTGACTCTAAGTACCATGAGGCTTATGAAAAAGGGATTGGCATCTATGGTTCCCATTACACAAACACCATGATGGTAGAGTTGGGCGTGCGTCTTTATTTTGCAGCTGGCTCTGATAAGAATATAAAACTGACTACTAAGGACGATCTTGAGATGTTCAAAGCGTATTTGAAGTCGGACAAGGATAATTGGCTGAAATGAAGGGACGTAATAAAGAACTGGATTTGTTGAAGGGATTTGCAATCTTCCTCATGGTATTTGACCATGTTGGCTGGGGGGATATCGTTCATACGTATATTCAATCCTTTCATATGCCGTTGTTCTTTGTCGTCAGTGGTTACTTATGGAATAATGAATATAGCGTTGCGGAGGTAGCAAAAAAACGTGCTAAATCTGTGATGATTCCTTATGCTTCATTTGCAACGTTCTACATGCTCCTTTTATGTTTTTCTGTAAATGCTGGCGCGATGAATCAGTCAATTGAAAAGGCCATTCGCGCAGTATTGCTCTACCCTACAGATATGGCGAACATGCCGTTTGCTCCAGCGTAATGGTTTCTTCCGTGCTTTTGGCTTTGCAACGTTGTATATGCTGTGATAGGGAAAGCGTTAGTAAAGCAAAGTGGGCACTAATAGTATTGGTAGCAGTGGTTGGCATGGCATATTCATCGCTATCAGACATCATGCTTCCTTTGTGTATTGAACCGCTGGCAGTAGCGTTGCTGTTTATGTTCGTCGGAGAGAAGATAAAAGAATACGAGAAAAGCATTTTCACCTTATTAAATGAATGGCGAATAGTAGTACTGTTATTGTCAATTGAAGCGGTTTTAGCGCTAATTAACGGCTCATGCGATATGAGGTCAGCAAGATACCATAATTGTTTGCTATACATCATCAACGCTGTCTCGGGCACGCTTGCTTATTGGGGAGTTTCCCGAAAAATCGTGGAAAGTATTCCCTCCAAAGTTGGAGGGGTATTATATCTCAGTGTGAATTCTATAGCTTTCCTTTGTATGAATCAGTTTTTTATTATGCTCTGTAAACAAGTTCTATCAAAGGTGCTTTCAGAAGGAATCGTGTGGCATATTGCATTAAATCTTATTACACTTCTGATTACAATTCTGGCTTGCGCGGGCATAAACGAGGTATTAAAAAGGAGTCCGATTCACCTGGCGTTAGGGAGATAAATATGAATCTCTATGATAACAACCTTTATATGGAAGATATCAATTATGTGAAATCACTGAATCTTCCTTGGGGAAAGCTCAAGAATAAAAGCCTTCTGCTATCCGGTGCTACGGGCATGATTGGCAGCTTTCTCGTGGATGTAATTCTTGAAAAAAATATAATTGATGGATTAAACTGCACGGTTTATGGATTGGGACGTAGCGAAGAGAAGGCAAAGGCTCGGTTCAGCAAGTATGCGGATGATCCACGCTTTGTCTTTATTCCATATGATGTAAAGATTCCCTTCAAACGGAATGACTTGGGTACGGTAGATTATGTGCTGCACCTTGCGTCAAATACTCATCCCATGCAGTAC
Source organism: uncultured Clostridia bacterium (assembly GCA_946412355.1). Taxonomy (GTDB): domain Bacteria; phylum Bacillota; class Clostridia; order Oscillospirales; family Oscillospiraceae; genus Vescimonas. The sequence goes on along the minus strand of CAMKGX010000009.1, from coordinate 22,486 downwards.
TCCACCGACCCTATTGGTACGATAACCACCAACATCATTGGCCTCCAGAACATGCTGGATTTTGCTGTGGAGCATCATGCAACACGATTTGCCTTTGCTTCGTCCAATGAAGTATACGGCGAGAACCGAGGAGATGTGGAGTTCTTTGAGGAGAGCTATTGTGGTTATATAAATTCCAACACGTTAAGAGCGGGGTATCCTGAAAGCAAGCGTTGTGGAGAGGCACTGTGCCAGGCGTATAAAGCTCAGAAGGGACTAGACATTGTTATCCCGCGCCTGACACGGACCTATGGGCCGACAATGCTTATGTCCGACACTAAGGCCATTAGTCAGTTTATCAAGAAGGGAATCGCAGGAGAAGATGTTGTCCTTAAGTCTGCGGGCAATCAATACTACAGCTATCAGTATGTAGCGGATTCCGTAGCAGGCGTGCTGACCGTTCTCCTCTATGGAGAGAGTGGGGAGGCATACAATATAGCAGATGAGAATTCAGATATTATGTTAAGGGACTTGGCTGCCATTATTGCGAAGATGAACGGGAAAGAAGTCGTTTTTGAAATCCCAGATGCCCTTGAAGCTGCCGGATACAGTACGGCGACAAAGGCGAGATTGGATGGAAGAAAATTACATGAGCTTGGATGGAAGTCTGAATATGACCTTAAAAGTGGAATAATAAGAACGATTCAAATAGTAAGAGACATTTTTTAAGTTCACTAATCAACTAATTGAATTAGCATTATTAAGGGCTGAAAATAGATGAAAATCACAATTTTAGTAACAACAATGCACCAAATTGACTTGTCAAAATACAAGTCAATGAATCTCCAAACAGATGCTGTCATTGCGAATCAAGCAGATCGTAATGACTACTGTGAAGAAGAGATAAATGGGCACCAGGTCAAAATGATAACTACTGATACACGAGGTTTAAGTCGCAATCGAAATATTGCACTTGCTCATTCATCACAGAAGACTGACCTCCTGCTGTTTTCCGATGACGATCTTGTGTTTTCTGATGGATATGAAGGGAAGATCGTTGCAGAGTTCGAAAAGCATCCGGAAGCAGATGCTATAAAATTTAATATACACGATCTTTCCGCTACGAGAAAAATCAGTATGAAACGAATCGAGCGCTTTGAGAAAGCGACTCGACGCAATATGTCATCATCGGGCGTGTGTGGGCTTGTCATTAAGCGGGATGTACTGAAAGCTCATAATCTGCATTTCCACGAGAATTTTGGCACAGGAACACCCAACAAGAGCGGTGAAGATACTATTTTCCTCATGGAAATGCTGGATAAGGGCGTGTCAGTATACCGTTCACCCGTGGATATAGCAGGAATAGACCAGACGGAGAGCAGTTGGTTTACTGGGTTTAACGAAGATTTTTTTCAAACAGCAGGAAAAGTTCTATACACCTGCTATCCACACATAGCTCACCTTCTGGCCATCCGCAGCGCGTATAAGTTTTCAAAGAGAGAGAAGTGCACTTTGCAGTTTAACGAAATATTGAAGAATTACTATATTGGGATTCGCACTGTAAAAAAATAAGCATATATAAACTACAAACATGTACGAAAGATGATGAACAAACCATGAAAGCTGCATTGATGTATCTTGCGATCTTCTCCGTGTTTTTTGTTACGGCAGCTGTTGCCCTCCGAAAGAAAGAGTTACTTGTCAATCTTCCGTTCAGCAAAGATTACTCGATGATCGGAAAAGGTCTGGCAATTGCCATCGTTGTATATGGACATCTTGGAGAATACTTTCATATACGTTATTTGACTCCTCTTGGCGGCATAGGCGTTGCTATGTTTTTAATCCTGTCTGGGTATGGGATCAATGAGTCGTGGAAGAAAAATGGATATCAGGACTATTGGAAGAAGCGTTTTGTATCGGTCTATATCCCTTACCTGATCATTGAGGTGGCAACAATTCCTATTCGGGGGGGGGTATTCCTCGGTATGGGATGTACTGGTTGATTTGACAGCGGTTCACTCTAAGTACTATCTCGGATGGTATATTACATATCAGTTTGCGTGGTATGCGCTGTACTACTTCGGAATGCGATTTATAAAGGATCAGAAGGTCCGTTACAGTGCGTGGATTCTAATAGGGCTCGTTATTCTGCTTTTCATGCGCATGTTGTATGCAAGACAGGCATTGACATTCATCCTTGGCGTTGCGTTGTCAGATTATAAGTCGTGGTTTGCGGTATTAAAGAAGAATAAAGTGATTTGTGGTATTGCGGTGCTGGCTATCATGCTGCTCGGAATCAAGCAAATCCCAGTGTTCCGCACAACACCTGCGCAGATCCAAAACTGCCTGGATATGCTTATGGCTACCGGCTTCGCAGTTTCGTTGTTGATCATCCCAGCGGCAGTAGGAAAACGGCTTCTTGCCCCATTGTATTATCTGGGGGTCGTTTCTTATGAGATCTATCTGACCCATGGCTATACCCTGTGGATGGTAGACCTGACGTTTATAAATGCCTTGCTGTTCTTTGCCCTTACCATAGGTATTGCCGCATTGAGTCATATTGCTATAAAAACGATCATGCGAGACTTTCAAATGTAATATATAAGAACTGACAATTAGTACAGCGAAAGAAATGGATTAATCCGTCAAATATGTGAGACAACCGAGCGACCACAGATGTTTAATAAGAGGGAAAAATGGAATATCCAAGAGTACTTGTAATCAGCCATACAGCGTTTTCAAAAGAAGACTCCATGGGAAGCACACTGGCAACTTATTTCATGACGTACAATCCGGACAACGTTGCACAGTTCTACATTAAGGAAATGAATCCAAACATTCATGTATGCAAACACTTCTTCCGAGTGACAGATAATGAGCTTGTTCAAAAAATTATGCATCCAATAAAGGGCACTGTTGGAAAGACTGTAGAACTCGTCAATGAAGCAGATTTGGGAACTGCAGCCAGAGTCTCAGCGGCTGGCGGACACAAGCATAGAGACATTGCAATGCTAGGAAGAAAACTGCTTTGGAGTACCCAACTTTGGAACACTAAAGAATTTCAAGTATGGATAGAAAAGTATAACCCTCAAGTGATTCTTGTGCAGCCGGGAGATTTCTCTTATCTGCTGGATATGGCTGTTTTTCTCGCAAATAAATATAGACTGCCCATTGTTGTGCATCAATCGGAGACATACTATCTGAAGGAATATGAAAAAAAGACATTGTTTTATAGACTATTCCGATATGACTTTAAGAGATCTTATGAACGATTGATGAAACAAACATCATATTGCGTCTATTTGTGCGAGGCAATCGAAGATAGCTATAAACGGTTTTTTAATGTTCCCTGTGAGACAATAATGAAAGCCACAAATATCAAACCAGAGAAAAGCCCACGAGTTTTTGACAAACATCATGTGCGTTTTATTTACGGAGGAAATCTAGGAGAAACCGTTGGCCGTTGCGAACCGCTTGTTGAGATAGGGTGCGTAGTAAAAAAATTGGGGTTTCATATTGACGTATTTACTTCAAGCACAGGGGCACATATGTCAGCGCTTATACCTGAAAACGGCATTCACCTTCATGGACCAGTAACATATGAACAATTACAAACTGAAATAAAGAACAGTGACTTTGTCCTCCATATCGAAAGCCAGAGACCTTGGAACGTGAAGGATCTAGAGTATGCTTTCTCAACAAAAATAGCAGATATGCTCGCTTCGGGCGTGTGTTCGATAATTTATGGAAGCGAAAAAATTGCTAGTATCAGATATTTTAAGGAACACAATCTCGGATTGGTAATAGAAAATGCCAACGATATCGAGACATCATTGGTTAATCTAATAAATAATGAATCATTGCGAGAAGAATTTATTCGAAATGCGATTAGGCAAGCAGAAGCAGAGCATAATCCTATAACTAATTCCAACAGAATGAAAGAAATAATATATTATGTTCATAATGCTATAACGTAAAATAATGTAAGCTTTACATGTAATTAATTAGTGGAGCATAGGAAAAGATGAAATTGCGAATACACAATTATGTACTAGACTATAGAGTATTTCTTTCAATTCAATTAATAATAAGTACTCTTATTATCCTTTTTACTCTTATTAATTCACAATCTTTGGCCAGCGCTATGTTTTCCTTAAGCTTTGTCAATTTGATTCTCCTTTATCTGTCTTCATATTGTAAATGCGAGACGACATCGTTCGGTTTGCTTCTTCTTATATGGTGCGTGATATCGATTGCTTTTTCATATGTAAGTGGAGATAAAATAATTACATTCGAGGATTTAATTAGTTTTTTTACATTTGCCGCAACAATAATGTTTATGATGGCAGCAAGTAGTATTTTTGTAACTAAAGAAGTTGCAAATTCTGTTCTATATATAGGAATGACATCGACGCTTCTTTATCCAATATGTTATTTTTTCCTCGGAGCAAACGAATACAGAAGAATGGGTTCTCTGCTTTTAACGATGCATTTTTCATCACCAAATTTAGCAGGGATGTACTTAGCGCAAGCGTGTTTGTGTGCAATTTTAGGTATCATACTAATAAAAAAAAGATTTGTTAAAGTTATATCTATGATTGCATTTGGATTTGATTTCTACTTTCTAATTTTGTCAGCTGCAAGAAATAGCATTCTTACCGTTTTGTTTGTAGTTGCTGGAATAATATATATAAAAATTAAAAGGATTAGAAAGTTTCACCCATTATCGTTCTTTATAGTCTCAATTATGCCTTTGATTTTTGCAATTGCATATTTACTATTTATAGAAACGATTGGCTCTACAGGGAGACTTGATTTTATAGTTGAAGAAGGTAAACCAATTACAAGTAGAGTTGAAGTATGGAGAAATGTGTTTAATACCTTAAAAGGAGTTTATTGGCTAACGGGTGATTTTGCTCATCTACGCGGAAATCTTCATAATACTCACATGACTATACTTGGATCATATGGGATTATTGGTATAGTCTTATTGGTGAAATTTTTAGTTGATGTTATAAGAAACGCAAATCAGACAATGCAAAATTCATTACAAGCGATTTGCTTAATATGCTTCTTTGGCACCATCTTTATGGGAAACGGGGAAAACGGGTTGTTCTATGGTAGCATGGGAATGTATGCGATTGCTTGTTCATATCTAATATTGGCACGATATGACTGGGAAGCAGAAGCCGCACTATAGACTACAAAATCGTGTCCACATAACAGTGAAAGATGGGACAGAGTTTACTGAATTGATTTGGAGTATAATGAAAGTTTTACAAGTGAACTGTGTCTATAAAAAGGGAAGCACAGGAAAAATTACATATGATTTGCATCAGGGCTTGCAGGCCAAGGGCATCGAGTCCGTGGTCTGCTATGGACGCGGTGAACTAATAAAGGAGCCGGGAGTATATAAGACTTGCCCGGAATGGTATTCCAAGCTGAATAACGCCTGGTCAAGGATAACAGGCATTATGTATGGCGGCTGTTTCTTTTCAACCAATCGCCTGATTTCAATAATAAAGAAAGAACAACCGGACATCGTTCATTTGCAGTGCATCAATGGGTATTTCGTAAATATCTACCGACTCGTGAATTGGCTCAAAAAGCACCATCAGAAAACGGTACTGACGCTACATGCCGAATTCATGTATACCGGAGGATGCGGGTACTCCATTGACTGTAATCAATGGAGTACCCGCACAGGATGCGGTCACTCCACACATTGTCCGCGCTGGCGCGCGGAAACGAAGTCGCTGTTTTTTGACCGTACAGCGACTATGTGGAGACGCATGAAAGATGCATTCGATGGTTTTGATGACTTGATCGTGACTTCAGTTTCTCCTTGGCTGATGGAACGCGCAAAGCAATCGCCGATTTTAGCGGACAAAGATCACTGCGTAGTCCTTAACGGACTTGATACAGAGGTCTTTCACCCATATGATACAGCGGCGCTGCGAGAGAAGCTGGGCTTGACTGGGAAAAAGATTGTTTTTCATGCGACACCGGCGTTTTCAATGTCGCCTGATCATATCAAAGGCGGGCATTTCATTATAGATCTGGCAAGAAGGATGCCGGAAGTCACATTTTTAGTTGCCGGTCCGGTTGTTGGTGAAATGAAGGCTCCGGATAACGTAATTCTGCTTGGACGTGTCAGCGATCAGAAGACTTTGGCCCAGTACTATTCGATGGCTGACGTCACAGTTCTGACCAGCAAGCGAGAAACTTTTTCCATGGTTACCGCCGAAAGCCTATGCTGTGGTACGCCCGTAGTTGGTTTTAGAGCTGGCGGGCCGGAACACATTTCAGTTTCAGAGCACAGCAGGTTTGTGGATTATGGAGATTTAGACAATCTCACTTTGTGTATTGAGCAGTTTATTCATAGGGAAAAAGATCAGTGCCTCCCAGAACTGGCGGTAGCAAAGTACTCGTCGGAAACTATGGTTAATGGATATTTAAAATGTTATAAATATCTGCGACATTTAGTTACCAGCAGATCAACTAGGGGAGTTTTGAAATGAATTATTATTTGTCTGATATGAAGGCATTTGGTTTGAATTGGAAAGGAGTGCTAAGGGCATATTTAACAGCACATACATTTTGCTTAATTAGGTTGTACAGGGTTGGGCACTGGTTTAGACATCATATTATGTTCATCCCGGACCTTATTAAGAAGCGAATGTTAACAAAATATTCTTGTGAAATATCACCCTATGCTGATATTGGTGAAGGGTTTCGAGTGCACCACAGTGTAGGAATTGTTATAGGTCACGAAGTGGTTATCGGAAAAAACTGTGAGATTTTTCAAAATGTCACAATTGGAAGCAATAGAAAAGAGAATAATGGACGATATATGCCTATAGTCGGAGATAACGTACAGATTGGCGCTGGGGCGGTTGTGGTTGGGGCAATTAAAATAGGTGATAATGTGAAAATTGGTGCTAATACTTATGTGGACAAAGATGTTCCTGACAATAGCGTTGTAGTGGGGGGTATCGGCACGGATACTATAGCTAAAATGGATATCGTATTTATCTCTAATTTTTTGACTCCACATCAAATTCCACTTTGCAGAGAATTATATCATTTATTAGGACGTGGGTTTTGCTTTATTGAGACAATCGAAAGGAGCGACAATATTCCTATCGGATGGAAGGCTGAAATGGAAGATTATCCTTTCTTGGTAAGCGCTGCTGAGTTCAAAGTTCGAAAGACCGAATTGATAGAATGGATAAATACTGCAAGTGTTGTTGTAATCGGCTCAGCTCCAGATTATCTGATAAGAAACCGTTTGAAGCTCAGAAAATTAACATTTAAATACTCAGAAAGATTTTATAAAAAAGGAATTAATCTTCGAACTCTTCCAAGAATACTAGTTGGAACTTGGCTGCATCATGGACGGTATCAGAACTATCCGCTGTTTATGTTGTGCGCAAGTGCGTATACTTCTGCTGATGGAGCATTATTTCATAATTATTTGAATAAATGTTATAAGTGGGGGTACTTTCCAGAGTATAAACGCTATCATTCTATTGATGAGCTGCAGGCTAGTAAAAACCAACGTCTAATCCTTTGGGTAGGTAGGCTGATAGGTTGGAAGCATCCCGAAACGGCTGTAGAACTGGCGAATCTGCTAAAAAAGACGGGAGAAGATTTTGCGATAAGAGTTATCGGAGAAGGAGAAGAAGCTTCGCATTTAAAAAAAATAATAACACAGAGGGGAGTAGAAGACCATATAACATGCGTTGGGGCTATGCCCCCCAATGAGGTGCGACTGAATATGGAAAATGCGGGGATTTTAATATGTACTTCAGACTTTCAGGAAGGGTGGGGAGCGATTGTAAACGAAGCAATGAATAGTGGTTGTGCCGTAGTAGCGAGTCATGCAGTTGGTTCGGCACCTTTTTTGATAGATAATGGTAAGAATGGATATATTTACGAAAATGGTAATATAGAAGACTTAGCAAATATAGTGAAGGAATTGATTAATAATCCATTCAAACAGAAAGAAATAGGTCAAGCAGCTTATCAAACAATCACGGATGTATGGAATCATCAAATTGCAGCACGAAGGCTGATTGAATTATGTCAAAATCTTTTGGATGGAAACGGTGATATAGAATTATATAAAAATGGTCCTTGCAGCAAAGCGGACATTATCCAAAATGATTGGATACGAAGTGAGCGTATATGAGAATTCTATTTGTAACAGACTGCTATCCCACGCCAGAGCAACCTCAATACTGTATTTTTTTAGAACAGCAGGCGAAGGCTCTTCAGAAACAAGGAGTAGGAGTGGACGTTTATTATTTTAAGGATAACGAAGTTGTAACAGATAAAGATTATGTGATTCATGGCATTCGAGTATTTGTTCGAAAGATTGTTAGTAAAAGTAAAAAAATAGATGTGTTGTTCCCAAAAAGACTATCAAGTAAAGACGAATCAAAGCTTTATTTGGTATTATCAAACGAATACGATTGCGTATCTTTCCACTTTGGAAGTTTTAGCGCCTTACAATCAGTTTATGCTGTATGCAAAAAACAAGGGGTTCCTCTGATTCTACATTTTCACGGTCTTAATATTTGGGGCGATTATTTTGATAGTCATCCACTACTTACCAAATACAATAATATATTAAAGAGTATTTTGTATTCCAAGATTGACGCTACTGTGAATGTGAGCGGGAAAGTGAAGAATGTTTTTCAAACTAGAATTAAAGGTGTTCCGTCGTTCATAGTTTACAACGGTGTTGATGTTGATCTTTTTCACGTTGATGATAGGTCTTTTTGTAGAGAGAAATATGAAGTCCTTTGTGTGGGTAATATGATTCCGATAAAAGGACAGAAGTACTTAATTGATGCATTGTCAGGAATGACTATCAACGGATTAAAACCATCATTGTTGTTTGCAGGTAGCGGACCAGATGAACCAGCGCTTGAAAAGCTATGCTTGGAGAAGCAAATTGACAGCACTTTTGCAGGCTATGTCCCGTATGAAGTAATATCTAAATATATGGAGGAAAAGGATATTTTTGTTTTACCGTCCTTCTATGAGGCCTTAGGATGTGTGTACCTTGAGGCCATGTCTGCTGGAATGATTACAGTAGGAGTAAAAGGGCAAGGTATAGATGAAATAATTGAAAATGGTATTAATGGATTTCTTGTTGAGCCGCAATCAAGTGTTTCAATATCAAATGTATTATTAAAAATTGGCAGTATGACATCCGAAGAGTTAAAACAAATGTCGATGCGCGCAAGAGAAACAAGCATGCGGTATACGTGGGATCAATCAGCTGAAGAACTTAGAAAAGTATATGAATATGTAATTGAGGAAAGAACACATTATGAGCGATTATAAAATCTGCGGTGTTGATCTTGATGACATCCATAACGTTCAACTGGAAATACTTGATGAAGTTGATCGACTGTGTAAAGAGAATGGAATCAAGTATTTCCTCTCTGGGGGTACTTTGCTTGGCGCTATCCGGCACAAGGGGTTTATTCCATGGGATGATGATATTGATCTCTGGATGACAAGAAAGAACTATCAAAAATTCAAAAAGATTATAAAGACGCAAATGTCTTCAAAATTTTGTGCAGTAGATTATTTCTCGAATATTCGCTTTCCGCTTTCAATTATGAAGATTGAAAAAGTCGGCACGAGATATGTTGAGGGTATTTTTTCAAATATTGATGTGACGAGCGGAATTTATATTGACATTTTTCCACTTGATAATATTTGGCTTCCTGCATACAGGCTGCAGACAGCAATTCTAATTAAGCTCCAAGCGGTAAGGGATTTCAAATTACGTAACGATGGGAAAAAGAATGCCGGAGCTGTCAAGAGAGTTCTGTATTCACTGATGCCGCTTTCAGTATGTCGATCCCTGACAGAGTTTACAATGAGATTCTATAATGTTTTTCCCACAAAGTATAAGAATCAGCTTTCCCATCGGGGAAGGTACTGGCCGAAGTTTACAGAAACAGACGTTGAGGATCTGATTGATGCGGAGTATTGTGAAAAGCTTTACCCGGTTCCGAGAAATTATGATCAGATACTGAGAAAATGTTATGGTGATTATATGCAATTACCACCAGAGGATAAGCAACAGCCGATTCACAATATCATCGAGTGCAAGCTTTAAGAGGTAGTATATGAAAGGTATTATTTTAGCCGCCGGGATGGGGACGCGGATCAGCAGATTCATAGAAGAAAAGCCGAAGTCCATGGTTGATATCGGAGGAATAACACTTCTGCAGTATACGATTAATCTTCTGAAAAGCAGAAGAATTGAAGATATCTCAATTTGTGTTGGCTATAAAGCTGATTATATTAGGTCTGTTATTGAAGATGATGCGGTAAAATATATCTACAATCCATTTTACGATGTAACGAATGGCATCGCGTCTATGTGGTTCGCAAAAGATTTGCTTAATGAAGAAGATACTATTGTCATGAGCGGGGATCTTTACATAGAACCTGCGATTCTTGATGAGCTGATTGGAGAACAGAAAAGTCCTGTTCTCCTTGTAGACTCTACGAGGATAGTTGATGCAGACTACAGGTTCCATTTTGAAAACGGTATTCTTATGAGACATGGTAAGGATTTATCCATAGCGGATACGACAGGTGAGAATCTTGGAATGGCAAAACTTAGTGCAGATTTTATCCCTGTATATCGTGAACACATGATTGACATGATTAATCATCAAAAGCATTCAGTTTGGTGGGAAAGTGTTATGTACGATATGCTACCGGAATTAAATATCTATGTTCACGATATTGCTGGCAAATTCTGGGCTGAGGTTGATATGATTGAAGATTACAGAAGAATACTCAGACATCGGAACGTCACGAACCGGGGGAGTGATAAATGAAACGAAATATCAAGTGGCCCGATGGTCATGACTTTGCCTTCACAGTAGTAGACGATACCGACGGCGCAACGGTAGCGAATATTAAACCGGTATATGATTACTTGATTGATCATGGTATATTAACAACTAAAACATGTTGGGTATATCCATCGAGGGATAATGTCTATACAGGTCAGTGTCTCCAGGATAAGGACTACCTAGATTTTCTGCTTTATCTGAAAGAACATGGTGTTGAGCTTGGCTTCCACAATGCTGGATCCGGTGGGTTTAAGCGGGAAGAAACATTGAATGCACTTGAAGAGTATAGAGAGAAACTGGGCGAGTATCCGTCTCTTCACATCAATCACAGCAATAATGTTGAAAATCTATACTGGGGAGCGGAACGCTTCTCACCGTTAGTGAAAGCATTATATAAACTGCGACAGTCTAAGATAAAGTCTCTGGGGACTGATCCGAATAGTGACTATTTTTGGGGCGATTTTGCAAAAGAGCACTTTCGCTTTATCCGGAATCGTACATTCAACGATACAAACACATTGAAAGCCGATCCGAGACTGGTCTATAGAGAAACAGGGAAAGAAGAGTATTCAAATTATTGGTTCAGTTCCTCTGATGGGATGCGTTTGATTGCGTTTTTGAAGCTGCTGACCAAGGAGAAGATTGACAAACTCGCAGCCGAGCATGGATGCTGTATCGTTTATACGCATTTTGCGTATGATTTTGTCGATGAGAACGGAAACCTGAGCGAGGAGTTTATGAAGACCATCGACTACCTGTCATCGCAAAACGGTTGGTTTGCCCCAGCGTCCACGATTCTGGACTATTTGATTAAGGATCACGAGTATGATCCATCAAAGCTTTATCAGACGTGGGAAGATATGAAATGGCTTTTAGAAAGAGTGCAAAAATGAATGATAACCCACTAATTTCTGTAATTGTACCTGTATATAATGTCGAGCAGTATTTAAAGCAATGTGTTAACAGCATAAGGAATCAGACATATAGAAACATAGAAATCATTCTCGTTGACGATGGATCGCCAGACAATTGTGGTGAACTATGCGATCAGTTCAAACAGAAGGATTGTCGTATAAAAGTTCTCCATCAAGAAAATGCGGGAGTAAGTGTTGCAAGGAACAATGGGATGACAATAGCGGGTGGAAAATATATAGCATTTGTTGATGGTGACGATTATATAGAAGATACTATGTACGAAAAAATGCTCTCCGCAATTGGCAACCGTCCAATTGTCTTCAGCAGATTCTCGTATGAATACGATGGTAAAACACAGTACAGATTTGAATCTAATCTTGAACTATTAATAGAAAGACCATATGATTATAAATACTACACAGATGAAAAAAAGAATCAGGTTGTTGATTCTAAGCTAATATGTGATCGTGTATTTGGCAGTGTCTGCCGATCGCTTTTTTTAAGAAATATAATTGTTAATCACAAAATCACATTTTCCACCGGCTTGAAAATTGCAGAAGATAGATTGTTTCTGATGGAGTATCTTTTGTATTGCGAAAGAGCTGCAATCGTTGATGAGTATTTGTATCATTATCGAATGACAAACTCAGCGTCTGCTACAAGCACTACATTCGGCAAGTATAATCCGGAGTTAGAGAAACGAAGCAAATACCTGGCGATTAGGCAAACTGAGCTTGTAAAAAGGAATAATAATTTAAGAAACAAGGAAAAAGAACACTTTATAATAAAACTACAGCTCGCTGCAGTTAATGAGGTTGTTCAGAATGAGATTAGATTCAACGAGGACTATGCTAATAACTTGAATAGAATATTTGGCGATATATTTTTTTCAAATGCCATAACGTTTAAATCATTATTACTGGCTTGTAAAGAGATGGGCGCAAAAAAAGCAATCTATTTCTATCTAATAAAATGCCATATGTGGAGTATTATAGCTAAGCACATTTAATCAGAATAGATGGAGATTGAAGTATGCCAGAGATTAGTATAATAGTTCCGGTATATAATTCAGAAAAGTATTTGAGACGTTGCATCGATAGTATTTGCAATCAAACATTTAAAGACTTTGAACTGATTATTGTAAATGACGGATCTCACGATAATTCTTTGATAATTTGCAATGAATATGCAGAACTTGATCCTCGGATAAGAATAATTGATAAATTGAATGAAGGCGTTAGCGTAGCGCGTAATATGGCATTGAATTATGCCAATGGTAAATATATCGGTTTTGTAGACAGCGACGATTATATTTCACCACGTATGTATGAAAAAATGTATTATGCAATAAAGGAGAATGCGGCATCAATTGCCGTATGTGGTTTTTATAGTGAATACATGCATGCGCTTCAGGGAGAAGAAGGGCTATATTTGACATATAAAGAGCTGTGGAGTAAAGTCAATAATTTCAATTACAGCTGTTGGAATAAGTTGTATGCAAGAGAAGAGATTAAAGGGATACAATTCTCAGAGAAACTTACGATTGCCGAAGACTTGAAATTTAATTATGATATTGCCTGCAGAAGTAATTGCAAATGCGTTTTCTTGCTGGAAAAATTGTACTTTTACAATAGCGGCGATCATTCATTGTCTTCGACAAAATCGTGGAATAAAGTCCTGTGCGATACTGAAGTGAAGGGATATATCTGTGAGGCCGAATCAGGCGAAATACGCAAACGGTTAATCAAGTCGTTTGTTGAGCAGTCTATTTACATAATAAACAATTCAATAAGAAACGGCGAAGATAGTATCGATACAGTTCGAAAAAGGCTCAAAAAAGTTAAACTGTCTTTTACTGAATTCTGCATGCTATCGCATATGAACCGTATACATTATCTTTTAATAATGAGTGTATTTAAGATCTATCGGATTATTATAGAGGACAGAAAAAATGAACAGCAGAGTGGAGAATACCTTAAAAAATATTAGTTGGGGTGCTATCTCAAGCGTTGTTTCGATGATACTTAATTTTATTTATCGGACGGTATTTATAAAGTATTTAGGAGCGAATTATCTTGGCGTAAATGGCCTTTTTTTCAACATACTGGGTGTACTCTCCTTTGCAGAGTTAGGAATAGGCACTGTATTGAACTATAATTTATACAAGCCGGTCGCAAATGGTGATATTGAAGCGATCAAAACGGTTATGGCTATGTATAAAAAGTTTTATACCTACATTGGCCTTGTAGTATTTGGTGCGGGATTATTTGTTTATCCGTTTTTAGATGTTCTTGTAAAGGATCCCGGGGATGTTGGCAATATTGGGCTATACTATTTAATCTCGCTTTTTAGCACCTCGGTTTCTTATCTCTTAACATACAGGTGTAGTCTAGTTAATGCCGAGCAGAAAAAATATATATTAACAAATATTGATACAATTACTAATATTGTATCAATAATGAGTAGAATCGCCATAGTCATAATAACACACAATTATCTGTTGTGCTTGATAGCGGGGACAATAATTGAGTTTGTGAGAATGGTTGTTCTTCACATTTATCTTGGGGAAAAGTACCGATTCCTTAAAGACAAAAATATCGAACCAATGCCTCAAGAAAAAAAACAGGAAATTAGGAAGAATGTTATTGCTTTAGTATGGCATAAGATGGGCGATGTACTAATTAACTCAACAGACAATATCATTATTTCTGCTTTTATTAGTATTAGAACGGTTGGGCTGCTTTTAAACTATACCTTGATAAAGAACGCCGTTAACGGGTTCGTGAAGATGATTTTTTTTGGAGCAATCCCAAGTATTGGGAATTTGGTTGCTACTACTGATTTAAAAAAGCAGTATTCAGTATTTAAAACCTATAACTTTTTGTCTTTTTGGATCTACGGCTTTTGCTCGATTGCATTTTATACTCTTAGCGGGCCATTCATAACACTTTGGCTTGGCGAGTCGATGCTGATCAGCGATATAGCATGGTTACTTATCTGCATAGATTATTATCTGCTTGGACAGAGAATTGCCTTCCAAAACTATAAAACTGGATTTGGTATTTTTTATGATGACCAGTACGTCGTCATTGCGTCTTTTGTAATCAACCTTGTGATTTCAATCGTCGGTGCTATATATCTTGGGATTACAGGCGTTTTCTTAGGAACAATTATTTCGGGCCTATATCAGTCTATACGTCGTCCGATGATTGCGTTTACACGAATAACCGGAGAAAAGACAATTGTTTATTTCAAGTATTTAATGAAATATTTGATTTCAGTAATTATTCCGGGAATTATTCTTAAACTTTTGTCAGTTGTTGTTTTGAAAGATATTACGATAATACGTTTTGTCGTATTATGTTTGTTGGTTGCAGTAATACCGAATCTATTCTTTTATGCTCTGTACCGAAATGAAGATGAATTTTCGTTTCTGAAGAATATTGTGGTGAGCATCGTTTGTAGGATTACAAAGAAGGGAAGGCGCATTCATGGATAAAAGATATACTGTTATAGTAAACTCCTGTGATTCCTATGCAGATTTATGGGAACCTTTTTTCACACTTTATAAGAAGTATTGGAATCCAGAAGCTAGACTAATATTAAACACCGAATCGCTAAACTACACGTTCCCAGGACTAAATATTGAGTGCGTTCATCCACCACAAGAAAAATGCCATTATGGCGCTCGTATTATGAATGTACTTAGACAAGTGTCAACACCATTTGTCGTATTGATGCTTGATGATTTCTTTATTCGACAAAAGGTGGAATATGATGAAATTGACAGAATCTTGAAAATAATGGATAAAGAGCCTGATATTGCATATTTTAACTGTGACTATGAACTTGGTAAAACGGGAATAACAGATGAACGATATCAAGGCTATAGTCGTTTACAACCTGGACGTGAATATACTCTCAACATGCAAGCGGCAATTTGGCGTACTGATATTCTTTTGGCTTTCTGGAAGCCAAAAGTCACTCCATGGGAGTGGGAACTATATACAAATATTTATGGTGCGCTTTCAAGTAAATACAGGTTTTTTTGTGCAAGCACATCGAAGGACATGTTTATTGATTATGGGTATAATCAACAAGGGATGGGTGTTTTTCGTGGAAAGTGGGTTAAGGACGATGTGGTTGGTTTGTTTGAAAGCGAGGATTTAATTGTAGATTTCTCAAAACGAGGTTTTTTTGAAGCTGATGAAAATGGAAGTAAACATTCAAATAGTAAAAACGGAGTAGTAAATTATTTTTTCTCGCAGTTCGACATTATATATCGTTGTATTCCTTCATATATTTTTGAATACATATTATATGTTTTATCTGAGTATTTCCATAAATCGAAGAAATACTTAGTCAAAGATTTTATAAATCATAAATTGAAAAGCATAAATAATTAGTCACTGTTCTATTGCTCAAGAATGGACGAAAGATGATAAAATTATTAAGAAAATACTACCCCGAAAGTGGTCTGAAAAAGACCAAAACCGATCTCATGCGAGGCGTTCTCGCACTGTATTTGGTCATTATCCATGCCAGAGGAAATACGATTCTTTCCGATATTCCCGGAATTAATTTTGTTCTTATGGTCTCAGGCCAACTGATTTGTTGTTTCTTTTTCTTTATGTCCGGGTATGGGATGATGACCGCATACTTGAAAAAACCCGACTATTTAAAAAACTTTCTTGCGCGTCGTGTGTTCTTGTTGTATTTTCAATACTGTATTGTCTTGATTATATCAGCTATATATAGGAAAACGCTGTTACATGAATTAATAGATATCTGGTACTTGCTACGCTCAATAGTGTTTGGTGGAACATATGTATTCTATGGGTGGTATATACAGGCCACACTTTTGGTTTATCTGATGTTCTTTGCGGTATATTCTTTGCATATTAATAATGCCCTAAAGAAGATACTTATTATACTTTTTCTTGTCGTATATGTAATTGTAGCTGTGATGATCGATGCAAAACCAATGTGGTACGATTCCATACTTGCTGTTGCATTGGGTTTATTCGTCGCAGAAGATCAATATACGTGTGAGCATACGTGTGAGCCTGAAATTTGTACGGGGGGGGGGTACATCGATACGATTTATTGTATGCTTTCTTTTAGGTTCTGTTTTCATTGTACTTGGTAATAGCTCAATTTTGGTAAGAATAGGAACTCAGCCACTGTTTCGAATCTTTTTTAAGTTGCTCGCACCGTTTTTTATGCTTCCTACTGTTTTTATCATTCTGTCATACATCAAACAAAAGACAGTAAGCAGTGGCGTTTTGGCGAACATTTCCTTATTTATTTACCTGACACACGGCATTGCAATTTCATTTTGGCATGATGTTATCTGCATCGACAATCAAATTATATATGTTGTGATTGTATATGCTTCAACTATTTTAATGTCGTTTGCATTCAAATTAATGACTAAGCCAGTTATCGAAGTTTTAAGCAGCAGAGGCAACGCAAATGAAATTACTAGTTAAGGAAACAAATATACTCTCTAAAGAATCAACAACCTGCCTAAAGGGGGTCTTTACGCTCTGCGTTCTGTGGCATCATATATCTCAGAAGAGTATGCGCTTCTACGCTACAAATCTTGGTACAATATTTCAAATGATGGGATATCTTTCTGTAGCGATGTTTTTCTTTATCTCCGGATATGGATTGATGAAATCGGTCATGGGGGGGGGTACTCGTTACATACATAAATTCCCTAGAAATAGGATTTTGACATTCTATTTTGATGTTGCTATCTTCACGGCTTTGTATTGCGTATCAAACGTTATAATGTACGGGCCGACAGACTGGCTGCTGGTTGTAAAGACACTGACATATGGCGGGACAATTATCTCTAATGGTTGGTATTTTCAGGTAGCATTAATTCTGTATATTTTGTTTTATGTGTCATTTGTGGCTTCAGAACAACCCCAGGCAGCTTTGAGACTATGTTCAGTATCTGCAATTGGCTTTTATGCATTAAACATAATATTCAAACAATCGCAGACATTATATAAGAGCGTTTTGACGTTTCCATTAGGAATGCTTTTAGCATCGAACGGGAAACTGCTTGCCAAGATAACTCAATTTAGTAGTGCCGTAATTGCATCATTTGTCTTTGCTTTTACGGTTGATGGAGAGTATTTGTTACGAGGAAGTTTGGCTGGCGTTTTATCTAAGATGCTATCTGCCCTGGCTTTTGTAGTCTGCATATTGTGTTTTTTTCACACGATAAGTAGAACAAATGGAATTGTGCTGTTTTTCAATCCTATTCTTAAATGGCTGGGATGTAGATCATTAGAGATATATGGTGTATAAGGATTGTTCTTGAATATTTTTAAAAATGTTGACGTGGTTTATAACAATTTGTTTTTATATAGTACAGTTGTTATAATACTAACAATGATTGCCGCATCTGCGATTCACGTTCTTATCACAAGAATAAACAGAAGGGTTCGTAAACCATGAATAACCATCTAATTAGAATTCTATCTAATCATTTGAATAAAGAAATAACAGCACCATTTGATACAGATTGGGCCGCGTTGTTAAAGTTGGCCAAACAGCATCAAGTTGCAGCAATCGTTTATAGTCAGTGCAAAAACTTTATTCCCCAAAGGTTTAAGGCAGAATACGAACAAGAATATAGTGCAGCTCTTTTTTATTATGCCAATAGGAAGAGATTGCTCGATAGGATTGAAATCGTCTTAGATGATATTGAGCATTTCGTAGTCAAAGGAACTTCAATAGCACAGTTTTATCCATCGCCAGCACTCAGAACAATGGGTGACACGGATATTGTAATTCATGAAGAAGATAGGGAAGAAACCGACAAAAGATTAATGTCGCTTACTCCAAAACATGTGCAACGTAATAATGGGTATGAATGGCATTATTCTTTCGGCGATATGGATATCGAAGTGCATGATCACCTCATCTATGAAGAAACTATTAGCAAGCGTGATTTTAAAGTATATTTTTGCGATTTTTGGAAGTACGTGATAAAGAACGAGTTGGACTGGAATTATCATGTTTTGTTTCTAATACTTCATCTCCGCAAGCATTTTATGAATGCAGGCGTTGGCATTCGTCAGTTCATGGATATTGCTGTTCTTACTGTTTATGGACCCCAGTTTGATTGGCAATGGATTGAGACAGAACTTAAAAAACTTGGCCTGTTGCAGTTTGCAGAACATGTCTTCGCTGTGAATGAATACTGGTTCGGCGTAGAGCCGCCATTCTACATTAAAAAGGCATCTTTAGAATTTTTAACTTCAGCAACGGATCTGATTTTAAAAAATGGCGTTTTCGGATTTGACAATGAAGACAATAAGAAGAATGTTGTGATAAATGCAATCAGAGAAAAGAAGAACAATAGGATTGCGATGTTAAGCCTAGCAATCTGCAAGCTTTTTCCTGGTTATCATTCTATGGTAAAAGAACCATACTATTTTTATCTGGCTAAGTTACCGTGCTTGTTACCATTTGCTTGGATACACAGATTTGGAAGGACAATATTTAATAGGAGAATAAAGCAGAATATAAAAATATTGAATAAAACATCATTTGCAGATGCTAAAACGATAAACCTAAGAGAAGAGATATATTCGGACTGGGGATTGTAGCTTCAAGGGTAATAGATGATATTGTACAGAGGAGATTTATATGATTTATGACACATATGCAAATCAACCTACTGAAAGCTCTATCCGATGCCCTCTGGCATGACACCTATACAACCATCTCTTGTCCTTGAAGAGGCTCAACTGCAAGCTGTTGCAGGACTTCTCAATGGTGAGGACTTATATACCGCGACTAGGTTTGTACAGTATTGCTATGTGGAGGATGAACTGGTTAAACTCTTATCTTCCCATAATATCCCGACGGTGATAGTAAAAGGCACTTCTGCAGCGATCTATTATCCGATACCTTCAGCCCGTACCTTTGGGGACATCGACTTCATTGTCCCTCTTCAATACTTCTCAATTGCTACAACGCTACTTGAAGCGAATGGGTACATTAAAAACTCTAAACCAGAGGACGAAGACCGTCATATCGGTTATTCCAAAGATGGATACCATTTTGAACTGCATCACAGGTTCTCTTATACTGACCTTGATATAGAACGATATATACAGGCTGGCATCGAAAACAGAGTACAAGTTCGCATCAATGACCATGAGTTCCCAATGCTGCCACCGCTGGCTAACGGGTTGGTTCTGTTGACTCACATCAGTCATCACCTGTATTTGGGCCTCGGCCTTCGTCAGATCATCGATTGGATGATGTACGTTGATAGAGTCCTTAATGATGAGTTTTGGTATTCTACTTTTCAATCAGCAGTTAATGAGCTCGGCTTTTCCACTTTAGCAATCACAGCCACAGCATTGTGTCAAAATTACCTCGGGCTACCCGCAAGATCATGGTGTCAAGGTGCGGATGAAGAACTTGTCAACCAGTTGCTGGAAACAATTCTCACCTCTGGCAACTTCGGCATAAAAACCGGAACAGGGAACAACGTGGAAACGGTCACGGCTGCGATGAAGAGTCATGGTGTGTTTTACTATCTTCAGCTTGCCGGCGAGCACAACTGGGCGCTCTATCACCGCTACCATATGCTAAAACCTTTCTGCTGTCTCTACCAGATATTCCGATATATACGGCAGGGAATAGGAAGAGGCTTCAAGCTGAAGGACGATATCGGTCGTGGATCCGCAAGAGCTGATTTGCTGAAGAAGCTGGGTGTGTAGAATATACTGGTGGTGCTCTTGGGATCACATTGCCCGCTCCAACCACACTCTTTGGTAATACACCATGAACAGATACTTTTATCAAAATGGCATAATTCCACTCTATCAAAAGAATGGAGAGCTTCTTGACCTTATGGAAAGAGCTTCGACGCATTCAACCTTCATGATAAGTTCCTTTTGGAGAACGAGTATTACGAAGTATCGATGGCCCATTGTCTGGCACAGCATATGACGGACTTGATGCGTAACGATTATCGATTCCATAGTATGTATGTGGATATCGAGTACAACAAAGGCACTGAAGGAAATACTCATGCCGCCAAGTATCTTTATAATGCTGATGGACGCAGAAATGATAATATTCGCTTAGATCTTGTGGTAACGAGCCGTGAGAATGACGAGAACCTTGGCTATCATAATCTGCTGTGCGCGGAGTTTAAAAAGACTTCAAATACGGGATGGGACGATGATAGATGGAGGTTACAGGAGCTAACGAAACTGGATACTCACATGGGAGATAGACCACTTTACGGGTATTTCATAGGGTTCTTTGTCCTGATCGATAGAGATAAGATGTGGATAGAGAATGCTTATGATCCCATGGGAGAGATTCCAAAGGCTCAGGCGACGGGGCGTGTTTATATCCCTGACGGAAGATATGGGGATATGAATTAATGAGCTAAATATGAAGACACACCACATGTGTTTGATAGCACTGAAGAAAAGAGGAATGGCTATGGAATCATCTGATATGAATCCTGACATTATCTGGACATGCACCTTCTGCAAAAAGAATCCGTCTAGGCAATCACTCAGAACATGTCCTACCTGTGGTAGAAAGCTGACCGCTTGGGATCGCAGCAAAGAGCCAATGGAGCGTCAGCCGGAATGGCCAAAGATGGAAAGAAAAGTAGAAAAGAACGTCGATGAGAATCGTGTTGACTACACAAAGTTTTATGGTAAAAATGATAAGAGCTGAGAACTGACCTTTGAATGCGGCAGATTACCACAATGACTTGCCGCGGGGCAACAGAAGTGGAAAGTTCTACTTAACGGCGTGAGTTTTCGGCTTACACGGAAGCAAACTTGAAAGGATGAGGAAATGGCGATAAAACCATTAGAGATTAATTCAAAGCGCCTCAACCTTATGAAATCTGTGACGGGTGCAGATTATAATGCAAAAACAGTTCTTACAAATTCCGCATGGGAGTATGTAGAATTGTGGCTAAGGCGACAGAGTGGGGAACGTGCGAGAGATGCGCTTTTCTTTTGGCAACAATCTCATAATTTCTTTGATGCTTCAGAATGCCTGCCTATAGAATCAAGACCACTGACTTCGTATTACTGCTGCTTGAATGCCGCGAAGGCACTGCTTGCAATCAATGGCCCAGCTGAGATAAACTTTGACAATATTGCTCATGGCATTTCTTCGGATAGACGGCAATGGTCAAACAATAACATCAGCAACGCAGAAGTGGTATTTAACGGAAGCGGTGTATTATTTGAACTGTCGAAATATTTCAATGAAGAAGCAGTAAAAAAGACATACACAATTTATGATCTGCTCTACAACACTCCTTGCGTTCACCGAGCCTTTTCAATTACATTTGGCTGTGCGGAATTGTTTATTCCAATAAGAGATATCGGCTTTATTATTGACTCAGATGCAAAGAAGGGCTGGGTACAATTTCAAGTTGATGGAAGATATGCAAATGGTAATTCCTTACGGTATGCGCCGAGCAGATTTGAAAAGGTCGCGTTTAACAATGATGGTCGATATTTAATGCGTTGCAAGAAACGCTTTGACTGGGATATTCACAATCCCGATAAAAAGGGCAGACTTGAAAAACTATCGAAGTACCACGGCTCTGTAAGAAAAGATTTACTACAAATACCGGGCTGAAAAGGCCAGTTGCACGGACTTTCGAGGCCGCCGTGACG
>CAMKGX010000008.1 GCA_946412355.1 uncultured Clostridia bacterium | reverse complement strand
AGACCCTGGAGGCCATCAAGATGGCCCACAAGGCCGGCTACACCGCCGTCACCTCTCACCGCTCCGGCGAGACCGAGGACACCACCATCGCCGACCTGGCTGTGGCCCTGAACACCTGCCAGATCAAGACCGGCGCTCCCTCCCGCAGCGAGCGCGTGGCCAAGTACAACCGCCTGCTCCGCATCGAGGAGGCCCTGGGCGACAGCGCTGTGTACCCCGGCAAGGGCGCGTTCTAAAAACTGGCGAAAAACGACTGGGTCGTTTTTCTGCCAATAGGATTGCATTATGCTAAAAAAGAAGTACGCCGCTGAGGCGTACTTCTTTTTTGCGATGAATTGCCGCTTCGCGGCATGATTTCTCGCTGCGCTCCATGATTTGCGCGCAGCGCATAATTTGCCGCCTGCGGCGGCATTATGGTGCCCGGTGGGCGCGAGATAAAGCCTGCTTTTGGCCGAGCCAAAAGCAGGCTTTGTGTTAATACTCTCCCTGCCAGCGCTTGGGGGCGGGGACCACTTCCCCGGAGGCCAGGCTGCGGGGCACGTCGATGATGCGCTGGTTGGCGCTGCCACGGAACACCAGGTCCAGACTGCGCTGCGCCAGCACAAAGGGGCCGTCGACCAGCACGTCCAGGCGGCGCAGCAGTTCCTTTTGGGCGGGGGTACCGCTGTCCCGGAGTTGCTCGAAGGTGTAGCCGGTATAGCTGGCGATCTCGTAGCCGTCCTGTTTCAGCATGTCGGCCAGCTCCGCGAAGCCCTCCGGCTGGGCGAAGGGCTCGCCGCCGGAGAAGGTGACGCCCCGGCACAGGGGGTTGCGGCGGGCGATGTCCGCCAGCTCCGCCGTGTCCACAGGGGTGCCGCCGGCAAAATCCCAGGTCTCGGGATTGTGGCAGCCCTCACAGTGGTGGGGGCAGCCCTGGCAGAAGTAGGCGGTGCGGATGCCGGGGCCGTCCACGATGGAGTCACCGGCCACGCCGGCCATGCGGATCATCATTTCTGGTTGAGGCCGTGCTTGACACGGTCACGCTCCTCGGCCTTCTTGGCGTCGTTCCACTTATCCATGGTGCCCACCAGGTAGCCGGTGATACGGCGGATGCGTTCAAAGCCCACGCCCTTGCCCATTTTGCTCTCTTTCGTTGCCACTGTCATGGTCGTATCCTCCTTATGATTGTTTCTATTATTCGATTCCGATGAAGCTCTTGATCTGGGGGAACTTTTTCAGCAGCTCCTCCATGCGCTCTTGGGAGACGGCCTCCCCTTCCCGGCGGCCGCAGCGGGGGCACACGTCGCCGATGACGCCCACGTAGCCGCAGACGGGGTCCCGGTCCACGGGGTGGTTGATGGAGCCGTAGCCGATGCCGGCGTCGTGCATGCAGCGGACCACGCTCTCAAAGGCCTCCACGTTCTTGGCGGTGTCGCCGTCCAGCTCCACGTAGCTGATGTGGCCGGCGTTGCACAGGGCGTGGTAGGGGGCCTCGATGCGGATCTTATCGAAGGCGCTGATGGGATACCACACGGGGACGTGGAAGGAGTTGGTGTAATACTCCCGGTCGGTGACGCCGGGGATCTTGCCGTAGCGGCGGCGGTCCACCCGGGTGAAGCGGCCGGACAGTCCCTCGGCGGGGGTGGCCAGCAGGGTGTAGTTCATCTTCACCTGCTGGGAGCGCTCGTCGCAGAACTGGCGCATGTGGCTGATGATGGCCAGGCCCTTTTCCTGGATGGCGGGGTCCTGGGCGTGGTTTTTGCCGTAGAGGGCCGTCAGGGTCTCGGCCAGGCCGATGAAGCCGATGGACAGGGTGCCGTGCTTCAGCACCTCACGGACCTCGTCGTAGGGGCCCAGCTTGTCGCTGTCCAGCCACACGCCCTGGCCCATGAGGAAGGGGTAGTTATACACCCGCTTCTTGGCCTGGATCTCGAAGCGATCCATCAGCTGCTGGGCCACCAGCTCCAGCATGTCGTCCAGCTTGCGGTAGAACACCGCCTCGTCGCCGTGGCTCTCGATGGCGATGCGGGGCAGGTTGATGGAGGTGAAGGACAGGTTGCCCCGGGAGTAGGAAATCTGCTGGGAGGGGTCGTAGACGTTGCCGATGACGCGGGTGCGGCAGCCCATGGTGGCTACCTCGGTCTCGGGATGGCCGGGCTTGTAGTATTGCAGGTTATAGGGGCTGTCCAGGAACACATAGTTGGGGAACAGCCGTTTGGCGGACACCTGGCAGCTCAGGCGGAACAGGTCGTAGTTGGGGTCGCCCTCGTTATAGTTGACCCCCTCCTTGACCTTGAAGATGTGGATGGGGAAGATGCAGGTCTCGCCGTGGCCCAGGCCCGCATCCAGGGCCATGAGGATATTGCGGATGACCATGCGGCCCTCGGGGGTGGTGTCGGTGCCGTAGTTGATGGAGGAGAAGGGCGTCTGGGCGCCGGCGCGGGAGTGCATGGTGTTGAGATTGTGGACGAAGCCCTCCATGGCCTGGTAGGTCTCCCGCTGGGTCTGGGCCTCGGCACGGCGGCGGGCACGGGCCACCAGATGGGCGGCCTGGGCGGCGTCGATGCCCAGATGGGCGGTCAGGCGGGCGGACACGGCGTCGTCAAAGCCAGCAGGGGGCTCCAGGCCGTTTTCGCCCTTGTCGGCCACGGTGGCGGACACGATGTCCTTTACCTTGTCGGCCAAATCCTCGGCGTCCAGGGCGTCCTCCACAATGTCGGTGAGCTTTTTCACGTACTGCTTGCGGAAGGTCTTGGCCACGCCGATGGCCATGCCGTAGTCGAAGTTGGGGATGGACTGGCCGCCGTGCTGGTCGTTCTGGTTGGACTGGATGGCGATGGCGGCCAGGGCGGCGTAGCTCATGATGGACTGGGGCTCCCGCAGGAAGCCGTGGCCCGTGGAGAAGCCGTCCTTGAACAGACGGATGATGTCGATCTGGGTGCAGGTGGTGGTGAGGGCGTAAAAGTCGAAGTCGTGGATGTGGATGTCGCCCTCCCGGTGGGCCTTGGCGTGCTCGGGCCGCAGGAGGTACGCCTCGTTGTAGGCCTTGGCGCCGGCGGAGCCGATTTGCAGCATGGCGCCCATGGCGGTGTTGCCGTCGATGTTGGCGTTGTCACGCTTTAAGTCGGAGAGGCGGGCGTCCTTGCTGGCGATCTCGTCGATGGTCTTCATCAAGGTGGTGTTGGACTCACGGGCCCGGGTGCGCTTGGCGCGATAGAGGATATAGGCCTTGGCGGCGGAATGGAACTCCCGCTGCATCAGCTCCTGCTCCACCATGTCCTGAATCAGCTCAATCTGGGGCGGCTCGGCGCCGCAGCGGCTCTCCAGCGCCTGCTCCACCGACTCGGCCACACGGGCGGCATCCGCCACCGTGCCCTCGGCGGCGGCCTTCATGGCGGACAGCACGGCAAGGGCAATCTTCTCACGGTCATAGGGCACCACGCGGCCGTCACGCTTGACGATTAACTGAATCATGGTCGGTTCCTCTCTCTCGTATATAATCAATATATTGTGTATATTTTATCGTGCTTAACACTAAATGTAGCACTGAATGGAGGGGTTGTCAATGGGGATTGGCACAATATTTTGAAAAAGCACCGGCTAACTGCCGATGCTTTTTTCCGATGGCGTGAAAAACTGGGGCCGTCAATCCAGGTCGGGACGGTAGATGCGCTTGTCCAGGGCGTAGACGCGGCCGCTGACGCCGCCCTTATCCAGCCGGGAGAGCTCCTCGGCGTAGATCTCCATGCGGCTGTCGATGAGGTCGATGTGGTGCAGCAGCTCCGCCTCGGCGCACTGGGGAATCACCGCCGCGCCGAACTCCGGCTGGCCGTGGTGGGAAAGGATCAGATGCTGCAGCAGCACCGATTTCTCCGCCGGGACGGACAGCGCTTCGCACAGCTCGGCAATCTCCCGGGCCTCCATGACGGAGTGGCCCAGCAGGCGGCCGGGGATGGTATAGTCCGTCACCAGGCCCGCCGGGGAGAAAGCGAACTCGGCATCCTTGGCCATGTCGTGGCAGAGGGTGCCGGTGAGCACCAGGTCACGGTTCACCACGCCGGGATAGAGCCGGGTGAGGAAGTCGGCGATGGACAGCATGCGGGAGGTGTGCATCAGCAGGCCGCCCACGAAGCCGTGATGCACCGACTTGGCGGCGGGAATGGCACGGAAGGTGGCCTCGTGACGGCGCAGTACCTCACGGGCCACGGCACGGAAGTCCGGGTCGGTCATGGTATCCACCAGGGACAGCACCTGCTGCCAGGCGGCCTCCCGGTCGATGGGGGCGGTGGGGACGATGGCGCCCAGGTCATAGTCGTCGGTGGGCTCGGCCAGGCGGAGTCTGTCCGCCACAAATTGCAGCGTGCCCTTATAGTCCTGGACCCGGCCCCGCACCTTCACCACGGCGCCGTTGTCCTGCTCACCGATGGGCCCGGCGTAGTCCCACGCCTTCAGGGCGATGGCGCCGGTGGCGTCACGGACGGTGGCGCTCAAAAAGGGCTTGCCGGCGTTGGAGGTCTTGAGAGCAGCGTCGGACAGCAGGTAGAAGCCCTCCACCTCGTCGCCCTTTTGCCAGGTGGAAATCGGGGCGTTGCAGATCATAGTCGTTCCTCCCGTTGACGTGTTTTTTCACAGTATAACACATCTCCCCTGCCCTTGTCCCGGTAAATGGCAAATTTTTTTCCGGGGGCAGAAAAAGAACCGCCCGGGGGCGGTTCTTTTTTATAATAGTGTATCAGTTGTGGCCCGGGCCGCCGTGGCCGCCCATACCGCTCATCTGGCCCATGCCGCCCATCTGGCCGCCCATGGAGAGGCCGGAGGTGGCGTACAGGTTGGAGGTCATGTCCACGGTGGTGACGGCGGTGCCGCCGGAGACGGTGCCGGAGGTGGCGAAGCCGTACTCGTCGGCATCGGACACCGCGCCGCCGCACACCAGGGTGTAGCTGCTGCCGGACTGGATGCCGGGGGCGGTAACCAGGGCGCAGGCGTAGCTGACGGTGGAGGTGAAGGAGGCCACCACGTTGCCGCTCTCGTCCACCACGGCGAAGCTGGTGCCGGCGGACTGGCTGCCCACGGAGGCCAGGATGGCGCCCTGGTTCTCGGCGGAGGAGAAGCTCATGGCCATACCGGTGCTGCCCAGGGCGATGACCACGCCGCCGGTGACGGTGGCGGTGGCGTCGTAGTCCAGGCTGCCGTTGCCGTTGTTGGTGGGGCCGCTGATGAGGGTGACGCCGCCGGTGACATTAATAGTGCCGTTGGCGTCCAGGCCGTCGCCGCCGCAGGTGAGGACGTGGTAGCCGCCGGAGACGGTAAGGGTGCCGCCGGAGGTGGCGTTGACCGCGTCATCGGAGGAGGTGAGGTAGGTGGTGCCGCCGGAGAGGGTGACGTTGACGCCCTCGATGGCCTCGTTGCTGGTGGTAACGGTGACGGTGCCGCCGGCGATGGTAACGGTATTGTCGGCGTGGATGCCGTCGTCGGCGGTGGCGATGGTGATGGCGCCGTCGGTGACGGTGACGCTGCCGCCTGAGTGGACGGCGTCGCCCAGGGTGTCGAAGGTGTAGGTGCCGCCGGCGATGGTGATGTCGGCCCCGGCCTTCAGGCCCTTGCCGGACTCGTCGCTGCGGGCGGTGTGGCCCCCGGCGGCGGTGGCGTCGATGGTGGCATCCACCAGGACGATGCCGGTCTCCGCCTGGAGGGCGTCGCTGGCCGCGGTGAGGGTCAGGGTGCTGCTGGCCACGTAGATATAGCCGCGGGAGGTGTCCTCGTCGTTGTCGGAGCGGATGGCGTCGCTGCCGGCGGTGGCGGTGACGGTGGCGTTCACAATCTTCACGCTGTCCTTGCCGTTCAAGGCCACGTTGGCGGCGGTGACGGTGAGGTTGGCGGCGGTGACGACCAGGTCGTCCTTGGACACCACGGCGTGCTTGGCGCTGCCGGTGATGGTGAGGGCGCCGGAACCGTTGATGGTCAGGTCGGCCTTGCTGAACACGGCGGCGTCTACGTCGGTGTCGCCGTCGGTGTAGGTATAGCTGCTGCCGTCGGAGATGGCGTTGGTGGTGCCGTCGGCGGCGGTGAGGAACACCTTGTCGGCGGACTGGACGTAGATGGCGGGGCCGTCGGACACGGCGATGGTGGCGTCGGACAGCACCAGCTGCACCTTGGCGTCCTCGGCGGCGGCCACCACGATGGTGCCGCTATACGTGCCGGTGAGGAGATAGGTGCCGGCGGCGGTGATGGTCAAGTCGCCATTGGGGTCAAGGGTGACGGTGGAGGCAGCGTCATAGTCGCCGGACTCGTCACGGTCGGAGATGTCCAGGTCGTAGACGCTGTCTACGGTGGTAACGGTTTTGGCGGTATCGCTGTCGTCGGAGACGATCTCCACGGCGGTGATGGTGGGGGTGTCGGTGGTATTGCTCTGGGCGGCGCCGCAGCCGGTGAAGGCCAGGGCGGCGGCCAGGGTCAGCGCCACAAAGGCGGTGAATTTACGGTGTTTCACAGTGTATCAGCTCCTTCCAAGGCTTCACTGATGGCGATCTCCAGGTTGCCGTTACGGCAGCGGAGGGCGTCGATGAATTCCTGCATCTGGGCGGTGTCCTTCAAGTCCACACGGTAGGTCAGCTTATAGAGGCTGCCCATGTTGGAGGTCTTTGCCTTTACCAGGCGGCACTGGCGGGTGTATTTGTCAAAGAGATCGTTGAAGGCCCCGGCATACTCCAAATCCTCAGGGACGGTGATGTGCAGCTCCATGGGGGCGTCGCTGCCCAAGGGCAGGCGGTTCAGCACCAGCAGCACGGCACAGACGATGACGGTGAACAGCAGCGCGATGGCCACATACCCGGCGGCACAGGCAAGGCCCGCGGCCATGGCCAGGAAGATGGCGGTGATGTCGCTGGCCCGACCGGCGGCGCTGCGGAAGCGCACCAGGGAGAAGGCGCCCGCCACGGCCACGCCGGTGCCCACGTTGCCGTTGACCATCATGATGACGGTGGCCACCACCATGGGCAGGACGATGAGGGAGATGAAAAAGCTGCGGGAAACGCGGTTTTTATAGCTGCTGGCCAGGGCCGTCAGCACGCCGCAGGCGGCGGACACGCCCAGGGCGGTGAGGAAGGTGGTCAGGGTGACCTCGGTGGTGAGGATGGAATTAAAAATTGCTGACATGATCGTACTCTCCTTGTGTCATAGTGATGGCTCGGCGCTGGGTGCGCTCGTAGGCGGCGCCGTATTTGGAAAAGGAACCGGGGAGGATGCGGCAGTCGCACAACGCGTCTGCCAGCCACAGGGGCATGGCCCCGATGGTCTTGACCTCCAAAATCACGGTGCCCTCGGGCAGGAGGGCCGTGCCGCCGGAGCCGGCGCGGAGGTCTAACCCCGTGGCGCGGTAGCGGGCGTTGCTGTCGAAGGTGATGCGGACCTGCTCGTCGTCCCGGACGAACCAGGCGTCCCGCTCGTAGGCGATGAACATGGCGGGGGCGGGCTGGTTGTAAAACTGCATGGCGTAGTCAAGCTCGTGCATGATCTGGGTGTCCCGGGGGGCGGGGCCGCCGGAGAGGTATTGGAGGGCCTCACGGAGGGGCATGGCCTCCCGGCGCTTATACACCACGCCGCCGAACTTCTTTTTCAGCTCCAGGAACACGGTGCTGTCATCGTTGGGGGTGCCGTAGCTGCGAAGCCGCAGCTTCTCTTTATAGTCCACCGCCTCACGGGAATGGCGGATGATGCGGTGGTCGGGTGTGTCTAAATACAGGCTGCAAATGGTGGCGTGGGGGAAGGGGTCGGGAGCCAGATAGCTGCCGATACGCGCCATCAGGGCGGCTTGCTGCTCACGGGTGAGCAGGTATTTCTTTTCCACGCGCTGGAAGATGTTGGCAGAGCGCTTCATGGTTGGCTCCTCCTTTCGTCGTTTGCGAAGGGGTGTTTCCCTTTCGATGGCTGTATATTACCCGGCATACCTTAACGGAAACTGAAAAAATAAAAAAGTTTTTAAGTTTTTTCAGCCTCTCCCCTGCCCCGGTTGTCACCTATTAAAATATGTGGTATGATGGCAAAAATGAGACGCGGGAGGGCGGGACTATGAAGACCATCACGCTGGCCGGGGGCTGCTTTTGGGGCATGGAGAGGCTGTATCGCACGCTGGGGGCGGAGGACGTGACCGTGGGCTACGCCAACGGCGACAGCGCCGAACACGCCAACTACCCCACCGTGTGCGGCGGGGACACCGGCTTCCGGGAGGCGGTGCAGCTCCGGTACGACCCGGAACGGCTGCCCCTGGGGCAGATTCTGCTGGCCTTTTTCGCCGTGGTGGACGTGACGGTGGCGAAGCGCCAGGGCGGCGACGTGGGCGACCAGTACCAGAGCGGTATCTACTGGAGCGACGAGGGCGACCGGGAGGAGATTTTGCGCATCGCAGAGATGGAAAAGGCGGGGGCGGCGGCCTTTATGGTGGAGCTGAAGCCCCTGGAGAACTTCTATCCGGCGGAGGAATACCACCAGCGGTATCTGGAGAAAAACCCGGGGGGCTACTGCCACGTGTCCCCCATGGAGATGGCGAAGGTGGCATCATTTCGGTATTACGATGGCGTGTATGACCGGCCGGCCAAGGTGCTTTTGGGGGAATAACGCCCATTTTTACGCAAAAAAGAGCTGCCCTTGGGGGCAGTTCTTTTTTGATATGGCGGCGCTTTACACCAGCCAGTCGTTTTCCGGCGGGGTGATATAGTCGTCCTCCCGGGACAGGCGGCGGACCTTGCGGATGGCCACCACGTATAGGATGACGATGAACGCCAGAAAGACGAGAGCGGACAGCTCGCTGCCCGAGGAGGCCACGAAGTCGTAGGTGCCGTGGAGCAGCATGGGGAGCCACAGGGCCTTGTGGCGGCTGCGGCGGGAGGCGGCCTCGTCGCCCCGGAGGGCGTAGCGCTTGGCCTGGCCGTACCACGCGCCCATGAACACGCCGAAGCAGGCGTGGCCCGGCACGGCGGTGACGGCCCGGACGAGAGCGGTGGAGAAGCCGTAGATGGCCACGTAGCCGATGTTCTCCCACAGGGCGAAGCCCAGGGACACGAACACCGCGTAGACCACGCCGTCAAACTGGCAGTTGAAGGCGGGATGGCGCCAGGTGGCCCGGCGGAGCAGCAGGTATTTGAACCCCTCCTCCGACACCGCCACCACCACGAAGAACAGCAAAAAGCGGTGGGCCAGGGAGTCGGGGTCCAGCCAGGAAACCAGCAGCCCCTCCCCGATCTGCTCGGTGGCGGCGGCCAGGGCGGTGGACAGCAGGCCCATCAGCAGCAGCTTCACCAGCAGGCCACGGGGCTCCTTTTCCAGCCGGTCGGCACGGTAGACCTGCACCAGCAGCACCACAGCGGGCACTATGGCGGCGATGATGAGAATGGGGTTGGTGTCAAACAAATAGCGGAGCATTTTTCTTCACTTCCTTGGTTTTATGGGAATCAGTCGGGGTTTTGGGCGGCCTCCAGGGCGCGCTGGCGGCTGATTTCCGCCCAGGTGGGCATGGAGGCAATCTTCTCGGAAAGGGCCGTCATGGTGCCGGGCACGTCGATGCCCTGGGGGCAGATGGCGGCGCACTGGCCGCAGCCCACGCAGGCGGTGGGCCACTGGGATTTATCCATGGCGTCCAGCAGCATGGCCACGTTGGTGCTGGCATAGACGGACAGGTCGTTATACATATTGATGAGCATGGGGATGTTCAGCGCCACCGGGCAGCCGTCGCAGCAGTAGCGGCAGGCGGTGCAGGGCACGGCGTGGCTCATCTTCTCGGCGATGGCGGCCAGGACCTGGTTTTCCTCCGCCGTGGTGGGGCGGCGGGCGGCGAAGGTGGCGATGTTGTCCTCCATCTGGGGGAGGGTGGTCATGCCGCTTAACACCATTTTCACGTTGTCAAGGCCCTGGAGCCAGCGGAAGCACCAGGAGGCGGCGGAGTCGCCGGGGCGAAGGCGGGACAGGGCCTCCGCGTCCTCCGCCGGCAAATTGGCCAGCTTGCCGCCCCGCACCGGCTCCATGACCCAGACGGGGATATTGCGCTCCGTCAGCAATTCATATTTCGCCTTGGCGTCCTGGAGCGTCCAGTCCAGATAGTTGAGCTGAATCTGGCAGAACTCCATCTCATGGCCCCACTTGTCCAGAAATTCCCGCAGCAGGGGCAGACGGCCGTGGCAGGAAAAGCCCAGGTGGCGGATGCGGCCCAGGCGGCGCTGCTCCAGGAAGTAGGGGATGATGCCCCAGCGCTCATCCAGATAGACCTTGAGGGAGGTCTCGTTGACGTTATGGAGCAGGTAGAAGTCGAAATAGTCCACGCCGCATTTTTTCAATTGCTTCTCGAAGACGGCGGCGGGGTCGTAGCTGTCGGCAATCTGGTGGCCGGGGAACTTGTCCGCCAGGAAATAGCTCTCCCGGGGGTACTGGGCCAGGGCGTCACGGATGGCGGTCTCCGACTTGCCGGCGTGGTAGGGCCAGGCGGTGTCGAAGTAGTTGACGCCGGAGGCCATGGCGCAGTCCACCATGGCCTGCAACCGGGCCTTGTCGATGGCCCCGTCGGGGGCGGTGGGCAGGCGCATCAGGCCGAAGCCCAGGGCGGACAGGTCGTGTCCGCAGACGTTGTTATAATACATATCCTTCTCCCTTCTCTATTGTGCGGGGATTGGGTCAGCTCATGCACTGGCTGCGGATGTCGCTCTGGAAGCCGATGGCGGCCTGACAGTTGTTGATGAACAGGGCGTCGGTGACATGGTAGCGGCTGATGAGGTCGGCTACGCTGTCGGTATTGGAGCGGATGTCCACCACGATGATCTGCTCATAGTAGTCGATCATATAGGGGACGAAGGCGTTGCCGTAGGACTCCTTGAACACCAGAAGGGTTTTGCCGTTCTTATTGTCGGTGGTGATTTCGGTGAGGGGGTTGTCGCCGTTGATGAAGACGGAGGCGTAGTCGTGGTACTTGGGGTTGATGGCCAGGGCGTTGTACCAGCCGCCGTTATAGCAGCGCATGGAGTAGCCCGTGGCGGGGAAATGGCAGGCGGTATAGTCGGCGTTGCGCTTCAGGTTGGCGTCGTGGTTGCCGTACATATAGAGGGTGCCGGTGACGTCGCCCCGGTAGACGGTGTCATAGCTCTCCAGGGGGCGGCATTCGATGCCGTTGGCCTGGCAGTAGGCCTGGGAGGCGTAGTAGGCGCCCAGAGACGTCCAGTGGTGGTCGGTGCGGTAGAACATGTACTCGCCGGCGTGGGGCTCCATGGCGCCAAAGCAGTCGGCGGTATGGACGGAGGCGTCCATCATGGCGTAGGTGCTGCGGATGAAGTCGCGGATGCTGTCGTGGGCGTCGGTGCGGTCGGAGGGGCTCTCAAAGGCGCAGCACTTGGGCACCAGCAGGGCAGTCACGTTGAGGGAGGGGTATTTGGCGGCGAAATCGTTGACGATTTGGGCGTAACCGGAGCTGCCGGTGGGGTCGGGGGTGAAATACTCCACGCCGTAGTCGCCGCAGATCAGCACGGCGCCGGCATAGTAGGAGGCCAGGTCGTTGGTGTAGTGGCCGGAGGGGACGGTCTCCGCCACCACGCCGTCGGGGGTGTCGGACTGGGCGTCACCCATGCCGGGGGCGATATAGTTCCGCCCGGCGGGGACTACCTGCTCTCCGCAGACGGCGCAGACGCCGTCCTCCCCTACCCGGTGGCCCTCGGCGCGGTGGAGCACGGTGCCGCAGACGGTGCAGGTCTGATCCACGGTGCAGCTCACGGGGCCGCTGGGGGTATGGGGCAGGATGGGGGACAGCTCCTGACCGCACCGCAGGCAGACCTGGGCGGCAAGGCAGGTGGCCTCGGGGCCGGGCTCGTGGCCCAGGGCCGCCACGATGACCTCGCCGCACTCGGTGCAGACCTGGTCGGCGGTGCAGGTGGCCTCAGGGCCGGGGGTGTGTTTATGGCAGGCGGTGAGGCTGCATGCCAGGGCCGCCGCAAGGGCAAGGGAAAGGATTCTTTTCATGGAATGTACCTCATAGAAATGGATTGGCGCGTGTATACGACCATTATACCCAAAGGCAGGAAAAGTGCAACCGCTTTTCCCGGGAAAAATGGGGTGGCGATAAGGCGGAAAGTGTGGTATACTGATGGGCAGAAAAAACGGCGGGAGGGAACGGCATGGAACGGCAATATCCCTGCGTGAAAATACACACGGCGCGGCTGGGGCAGAACGCCCGGGAGGTGGTCTCCCGGTGCCATCGGCTCGGCGTGAGCGTGTGCGGCGTCATCAAGGGCTGCGGCGGGATGCCGGAGGTGGCCCGGCTGTTTCGGGAGGCGGGAGCCGATGAGATCGGCACCAGCCGCCTGGAGCAGGTGGCGGCCTGCCGGGAGGCGGGCATCGAAGGGCCTTATCTCCTGCTGCGGGTGCCGGGGCTGACGGAGCTGGGCGGCGTGGTGGCACTGTGCGACACGTCCCTCCAATCGGAACGGGCCACCCTGGACGCTTTGGAACAGGAGTGCGCCCGGCAGGGCAGGAGCCACAGCGTCATCATCATGGCGGACCTGGGGGACCTGCGGGAGGGCTTCTGGGACAAGGAGGAGATGGCGGAGTGCTGCGTCCACGTGGAGCGGGACCTGCCCCACGTCCACCTCAAGGGCGTGGGCGTGAACCTGGGGTGCTACGGCTCCATCAAGCCCACACCGGAGAAGATGGAGGAGCTGCTTGCCATCGCCCGGGACGTGGAGGGCCGCATCGGGCGGCAGCTGGCAGTGGTGTCCGGCGGGGCCACCAGCTCCTACCGGCTGGTGCATGACGGCACCATGCCGGCGGGCATCAACCACCTGCGCATCGGCGAGGGGATTCTCCTGGCCAAGGATTTACAGGTGGACTGGGGCATCACCGACATGGACTACCTGCGGATGGACACCTTTACCCTCTGCGGCGAGGTGCTGGAAATCCGGCGCAAGCCCAGCTATCCCCAGGGGGAATTTGCCATTGACGCCTTCGGCCACAAGCCGGTGTACGTGGACAAGGGGCCACAGATCCGGGCCCTTATCGGCTTTGGCCGGGCCGACGTGGGGGATGTGGAGAGCCTCATTTGCTGCGAGGCGGGGATGACCGTCATCGGCGGCAGCTCTGACCACTGCATTGTGGACGCCACGGCCTGCCGCCCCTTGCAGGTGGGGGACGTTGTGGAATTTCATCTATGTTACAGCCATATGCTGTATGCCACCGGCAGGAGCGACGTGCGCTTCCAGTTTGTGGCGGATTGACGGGAGGATGCATTATGTCTGATATGAAAGTGCTGATTATCAACGCGGTGATTACGTTTTTCTCCTTTTTCGTGGCGGCGCCGGTGCTGCTGAACGCCATTTCCCTGTTCGGCGTGCAGAAGACCTTTGCCAAGGTGATGGTGGAGGAGGGCGTGGTGCCCGAAGAGGAAGTGAAGCGCCTGTACCCCGGCAAGCAGGTGGGCGGCGTGGTGGTGACGGCCATCGTGGTGGGGGCGCTGGTGTTCGCCGCCAGCAAGGTGCCGCCCTTCGGCTTCATCTGCCTGGCCTTCGGCCTGGGGTTGGGGTGCCTGCGGTACCGGAAGGTGGTGCAGTTCAACAGCCTGACGGTGCAGCGGTTTCGCAACAGCTTCAAGGACGTGATGGACAGCCAGAAGTTCAACCGCTACGTGGACAGTCATTTTTAAGGTTTTTTACAAAATGAAAGCTCTCCCGGAAATCCGGGAGAGCTTTTTTATTAGCCTGTCAAAAAACGGCATAGCCGTTTTTTGACACTGGGATTGCAGTCTACTGCGCGCGCGAATAGTACGCCTCCGGCGCACTATTCGCACACTTCGTAGCCTGAGAAGTGAAAAAAGTGACGCGCATGTCGTCACTTTTTTCGGATTTCATGGGTTCGCGCCTGCGGGCGCGAAATCTGCGATGCTTTTTTTGGTTTATGACCATGCTAAATCCATGCCCAGTATCACCAGGAAATAGACCACGGCGAACACCAGGGTGATGACGCCGACGGCGGACAGCACGCCCCATATCATGCGGCGGCGCTGGGAGGGGGTCAAGTCCAGCTTTTCGCCGGTGCGGCGTTCCCCTTTGGAGGGGTTATACCAGGGCATGCCCTCCACGTTCATCTCCGCAAAGGTGCGGCCGTCGTCCTCGGGCAGTTCGGGCTTCTGGCGGGCCATGGGTTACGCCTTCTTGCCGTCGGCCGCAGGGGCCTTGGCGGGGATGGCCTGCTCGGCCTCGGCCTGCTCCTGGGCGTCGTTGTACAGATGGCAGGCGCAGAAGTGGCCGGGCTCCACCTCTTTCCAGTGGGGGGCGGCGTACTGGCACACCTCCATGCACTTACTGCAGCGGGTATGGAACTTGCAGCCGGCAGGGGGATTGGCGGGAGAGGGGATGCTGCCCTCCAGCACGATGCGGTCCATCTTATAGTTGGGATCGGGCACCGGGATGGCGGAGAACAGAGCCTGGGTGTAGGGGTGGAGGGGATGGTCGAAAATCTTCTCGGTCTCGGCAAACTCCACCATGTTGCCCAGGTACATGACGCCAACGGTATCGGAGATGTGCTCCACCACGGACAGGTCATGGGAGATGAAGAGGTAGGTCAGGCCGAAGTTCTTCTGCAGCTCCCGCAGCAGGTTGATGATCTGGGCCTGGATGGACACGTCCAGGGCGGACACGGGCTCATCGCACAGGATGAACTCGGGCTTCAGCGCCAGGGCCCGGGCGATGCAGATGCGCTGGCGCTGGCCGCCGGAGAACTCGTGGGGATAGCGGTCCTTGTGGAACTCCTGGAGGCCGCACTGCTTCATGATGTCGGTGATATAATCATCGAACTCCGCGGCGGGCACGATATTGTGCTCACGGACAGCCTCGCCGATGATCTCGCCCACGGGCAGGCGGGGAGACAGGCTGGAATAGGGGTCCTGGAAGATGATTTGCAGCTTGGGGCGCAGCTTGCGCAGCTCGCTGCTGCTGAGGGAGAAGATGTCCTGGCCGTTGAACAGCACCTGGCCGGAGGTCTTGTCGTGGAGGCGGAGGATGGTGCGGCCGATGGTGCTCTTGCCGCAGCCGGACTCGCCCACCAGACCCATGGTGGTGCCCCGCTTGATGTGGAAGCTGACGCCGTCCACCGCTTTGACCTGGCCCACGGTGCGGCCGAAGAAGCCGCCCTTGATGGGGAAGTATTTTACCAGGTTCTTTACTTCCAGCAAATAATCCTCGCCGTCCACGGTGGGGATGGCCTGGTTCTCCCGGAGGTCATTCTGATTGGTGTTGGACATGGTCACTTGGCCTCCTTCCCGTCAAAACGATAGCAGCTAACAAAGTGGGTGTCGGAAATCTGAATCTCCTTGGGATATTCGCCGCTGCACTGCTCCACGCACATCTCGCAGCGGTCGCGGAAGTAGCAGTACTTGGGCATGTTGATGGGATTGGGCACCTTGCCGGGGATGGAATAGAGCTCATCCACCTTTTTGCCTACCACGGGCTTGGAGTTCATCAGGCCGATGGTGTAGGGATGGGCAGGATGATAGAAGATGTCCTCCGCGGTGCCCTTTTCCACCACGCGGCCGGCGTACATGACCACCACGTAGTCCGCCATCTCGGCGATGACGCCCAGGTCGTGGGTGATGAACATGATGGAGGAGTTGGTCTTATTCTTCAGCTGACGGAGCAGGTCCAGAATCTGGGCCTGGATGGTCACATCCAGGGCGGTGGTGGGCTCGTCGGCGATGATGATGCGGGGGTTGCAGGCCAGGGCCATGGCGATGACCACGCGCTGGCGCATACCGCCGGACAGCTCGTGGGGGTACATGCGGTACACGCCCTCGCTGTTGGCGATGCCAACCATCTCCAGCAGCTCGATGGTACGGGCCTTGAACTGCTCCTCGGTGCGGTGGTCGTCATCGTGGAGCTTCAGCACCTCCTCGATCTGCTCGCCGATGCGGAACACGGGGTTGAGGGCGGTCATGGGTTCCTGGAAAATCATGGACACGTAGTTGCCCCGCAGCTTCTGCATAACGGAGTTGGGGGCCTTGGTGACATCGTAGGCCTTGTCGCCGCCGATGTTGAGGCGGATTTCGCCCTCCACGGTCTGGCCCTGGGGCCGCTGCAGCAGCTGCATCAGGGACAGGCTGGTGACGCTCTTGCCGCAGCCGGACTCGCCCACCACGCCCACGGTCTTGCCGATGGGCACGTTGAAGCTGACGCCGTCCACGGCGCGGACCACGCCGGTGTCGGTGAAGAAGTAGCTATGGAGATTATCGAACTCCACGGCGTTATTGGGGTCGTGCATCGTGGTGAGATACTCGGACTCGGGCACGTTCTTGCGCTTGCGGGCCTTTTCGTAGGCGTTGGTGATCTTGCGGTTCTCGCGGGAGATACGCCGGGACTCTTTTGCGGAGAGATAACCGTCATTCTTTTTCTTTGCCATTTCGCGTACCTCCTTATCGCTTCATCTTGGGGTCGAAGGCGTCACGCAGGCCGTCGCCCACCAGGTTGAACGCCAGCACCGTCAGCAGGATGCAGATACCGGCGGGAATCCAGATGAACCAGTAGTTCTGCAGGACGAAGGTGTTATTCACGTCGTTGATGATATTGCCCCAGGAGGCGAAGGGGAACTTGACGCCCAGGCCCAGGAAGCTGAGGGTGGCCTCGATGAGGATGGTGCTGCCGATGCCCATGGTGCAGGACACGATGAGCTGGGGGATGACGTTGGGCACCAGGTGCTTGAAGATGCGGCGGGACACCCGCAGGCCGCTGGCCTCGGTGGCCACCATGAACTCCTGCTCACGCAGGCCCAGAATCTGGCCGCGGACCAGACGGGCCATGCCGGGCCAGCCCAGGAAGCCCAGGATCAGCATCAGGTACAGCATGCGGATCTGGGGGTCAACGCCCATGGTATCCATGGCGGCGCCCAGGATGATGATGATGGGGGTGGAGGGGATACAATAGAAAATATCCACGATACGCATGATGAGGAAGTCCACCCACTTGCCGAAGTAGCCGGCAAGGCCGCCCAGGATCACGCCGATGATGAGGGAGATCAGCTCCACGATGAAGCCGATGACCAGGGACACCCGGCCGCCGTACATCAGACGGGTCAGCATGTCCATGCCGTTACGGTCGGTGCCCAGCCAGTGCTTGGCGGAGGGGGCGGCGTAGCGGTCGTAGGTGCGGGTGGCGGTCTCCTGGCGCACCACCCAGTTCTTTACGTCGGGCTTATAGTCGATGAAATACTCGCTCTCGCCGTTTTCATCGGTGAAGGTAAACTTATCCGCGCCGCTCTCCAGGGCGATAACGAGCTGCTCCTGGAAGTCACGGCTGAGGAAGATGTCGGGGGAGATGGGGTTGATGACGTAGCGGCTGACGAAGGCCACTTCCTCACCGCCCTTTTCCACCACGCCGCCCTCGGCGATGGTGTACTGCTCGCCACCCAGCTCAAAGGCGTCCTCGTCGTTGGTGTAGGCCTTCAGAGTGGCGAACACCAGGTCGAAGGGCAGCTTCTGGCCCTCCACGCTGGAGGTGACCACGTCCTTGTAGCCGATGCCCACCAAGGTGGCCTGGCCGTCGGTGGTGACGGAGTAGAAATCCTCGCCCTCACGGTTGACGTGGTAGGTGGTGTCGCGGTAGGTGACGGCGTCCTGGCCGGTGGTAACGGCCAGCACCACCTGGGCCTGGATGGCGGAGTCGAACTTGGCGTCGCCGGAGGCCAGGAAGCGGAAGTCGTTATTCCGGACGGCGCCGGCGTACTCCTTCTTCTGGATGGTCTCGGTGTAGAAGAGCTGGTCCTCCTCATAGGGGGAGATGACGCCGCCCAGGAAGGAGAACAGGAACATGGCGGCCAGAATCACCAGGCCCACCACGGCGATGCGGTTGCGGAAGAAACGCTTGGCCACCATGGCGCCGGGGGACAGCACCTTGACGCGGCGGTCGTCATTGAGGGAATACGCCTCCTCGGAGGCGGCGGTGGTGTCCACCGCAGTCTGGGCCTCGGCCTGCTCGTTGAGCTTGGCGGCAAGGATGTCGTTTTTATCTTTATCGTTGAATTTCATCGTGGCATCCTCCCCTCGTTAAGACAGACGGACCCGGGGGTCCACCACCGCGTACAGCAGGTCGGCAATCAGGTTGCCCAGCAGCGTGAGAATGGCGATAAAGGCCAGGTAGAACATGGAGAACGGGATGTCGCCGCCCACCATGGCGTTATAAGACGTGTAGCCGATGCCGGGGATGGCATAGAGGGTCTCGGTGATGAGGGCGCCGGAGAACAGGCCGGGCAGGGAGCCGCCCAGGATGGTGACCAGGGGGATGAGGGTGTTGCGGAAGGCGTGCTTATAGATGACGGTGTGCTCATCCAGGCCCTTGGCCCGGGCGGTGCGGATATAGTCGGCGCTCATGACCTCCAGCATATTGGTGCGGGTATAGCGCATGAGGCCGCCGATGGACAGCACCACCAGGGTGACGATGGGCAGCACCAGATGGTGGGCCTTATCCAGGAACTGGCCCATGGCGGACAGGCGCTCGTAGTTGCGGCCCACCAGGCCGAACAGGTCGAACCAGCCCAGCTTGACGCTGAACACCAGCTTCAAAAGGGAGGCGAAGAAGAAGGTGGGCAGGGAGATGCCGGCCAGGGCCACGATGGACACGGTATAGTCGGTGACGGAATACTGCTTGGTGGCCGCCAGGATACCCAGGGGAATGGCGATAATGATCTCGAAGAACATGACGATGAGGCCCATCCAGAAGGACAGCCACACGGTATCATGGAACTTCTCGATGACGGGCACGGTGTAGAACCAGCTATCGCCGTGATTGC
The DNA here is from genome assembly GCA_946412355.1 of uncultured Clostridia bacterium. Lineage (GTDB taxonomy): Bacteria > Bacillota > Clostridia > Oscillospirales > Oscillospiraceae > Vescimonas. The sequence goes on along the minus strand of CAMKGX010000008.1, from coordinate 34,712 downwards.
CGGTGATGAAGTTGCCCAGCCAGCCGAAATAGCCGGCCAGATAGCCCCTATCCATACCATACTGGGCCTCCAGCTGGGCCAGCCACTCCTGGTAGGTCTTGGAGCCGGGGCGCTGGGACATCTGCCGGGCCACGTTCTCCAGATAAGAGGTGGGCAGGCAGCGCAGGATGATATAGATGACCAGCATCACGAAGAAAAAGATGAGGGCGGAATAAAGCAGACGCTTTATGATGTATTTATGCATGGGTTTACCTCCATTCGTCAAGGGTAGGGCGCCGGGATATGCTCAAATCGCCGTATATCAAAAGACGGCTCTTTCCGGGAGCTGCCCTTTGATATACGGCGTCGCCGCCGCCCCCGCGGCTTGCGCCGCGGGGACGGCAGACGTTTCGCTGTGTCAGATCAGGCGTTCAGCCTGCGCTCAGTTCATCTCCAGGTTCTGAATCTCGCTCATCCAGCCATAGAAGGTGGTGATGTCGGGAGTAACAGTAGCCATGTTCACACGCTCGGTGGAGAAGATGATGGCGTTCTGGCGCTGATAGGTGGGAGTCTCCACGGCCCAGTCAACCACGATGTCCAGGCAGGCCTTGTACATGGCCTTGCGGTACTCCTGATTGGTGGTGGCGCGGGCGTCCATGATCAGCTTATCCAGCTCGGGATCGGCGATGCAGTACTCATAGTTGGAACCGCCCTGGGCAGCGCCGCCCATGGGGTTCTGACCGTCGCGGGCAGTGCCGGCGTTGGCCACGTCAGAGTAGTAGATCTGATACATATCGGGATCGACGGTGGCGCCCCAAGCGGCGGCCCACATATCGACCTGGATGGCGTCCAGGTTATCCCACAGATCGGAGCTGTTGGTCAGGTCCTTGATGTTCAGCTTGATGCCCAGCTCTTCCAGAGCATTGGCAGCCTCGGTGACGATCATGAAAGCGGGGTGATCGCCGGTGCCGTCGCCGGGAATCCAGAAGGTGTACTCCATCTTGGCGCCCTCGGGAGCAGCGGTGACCTTACCGTCCTGAACGGTGTAGCCGGCGGCCTCGAAGAAGCCCAGAGCAGCGGCCTTGGCGGCAGCGTACTTGGCCTCAGCGTCCATATCGGAGGTATAGATGTCGTTGCCGTTCACATCCACGGAGAAGGCTACCTTGTAGCCGTCATCGGCGGGACGGGGAGCGGCCCAGGAGGTGTTGGAAATGGGATAGTTGATGACGGAGGCGCGATCGCCATAGTAGGAGTCGATGGCCACGTCACGATACACGGCAAAGATGGTGCCGAAGGCCTTACGCAGGTTCTTGGAGGCCTCGGAAGCGCCGTCGCCGCCCACGGACACGTTGATGGCGTTCTGGCCGATGTAGCCGTAGCCCAGGTTGTCCACGGTGTTGGTGGTGATCTTATCGCCGGTCAGCTCGCCGCCGTTGGTCTGCTCGATGGCGGTGATGTTCTTGTCGGAGAAGGTAGGATCGGTGATGTCGATGGTGCCGGTGACGATACCGTTCAGCTTATCGTCATCGCTGTTGCACTGCACGAAGTTGACGTACTTGGTCTTGGGCTCGCCCTGGAAGTAGTTCTCGTTGGCCTCATAGTTGATGACGCCGTTCTCGAACTTGATGAACTTGTAGGGGCCGGCACCCATGGGCTGGGTGGTCTTGGCACGGACAGAGCTCAGGTCGCCCTTGGGGAAGCCGAAGGAGTTGTTGTCGTAGTCATACAGGTCCTTGTTGCCGTAGTAGTGCAGAGGAGCAATGGACACGCCAAGCTGATAGATAGCGGTGGCGTCCACCTTGGTCATGTGCACGCGCAGGCTGTTGTCGCCGGTCTTCTGGATACCGGTGATGCTGGCGGCGGACTCACCGGTCTGGATACCGGTGGTGGCGTACTCGTCCAGGCCGGGGAACAGGTCCTCGACGGTGGAGCCGGCGTTCTCGGTGTTGATCATGCCGGCGACGTCAGCGCCGTAAGCGGCCTCCAGAGCAGCAGCGAACTCCTCGATGGTCTCACCGCCGAAGCCCCAGGCGGAAGCAGCGGCGTTGATGTCACCCTCGGCGGCATAGCCGGCGCCCACGCAGTAGTCCACGATCTCCTGGGCCAGAGCGGTGGTAGCGGCGTCATACTTGCCCCAGAAAGCGGTCTGCTGCTCTTCGGTCCAATAGGTGAAGTCAGTGTTGTCGCGGCCGGCGGCATAGAGCAGGTTCAGCAGGGTGTCCATGCCGGAACGATAGGCCTCCATGCCCTCGATGGGCTGGGCATACAGGGTGCTGGAACCGTCATAAGTAGGATCGCACAGGACGTACATGGAGAAAATCACGTCGTCCACGGTCAGGGGCTCGCCATCGGAGAAGACCAGGTCATCGCGCAGAACGAAATCGTAATCCACGGTGCCGTCGGCATTCTCGGTGATGGTCAGGTCAGCGGGACCATAATAGGTATAATCGGTACCATTATAGTTTTTGGTCTCGCCTTCGATGCCCTTGAGGATGATGGCGCCGGTACGGTCAGAGGCCAGCAGACCCAGCTGGGTCATAGCCATAGCGTCCTGATCGTACGCAGTCTGGGAAAAAAAGGGGGAGAACTTGCTGTTGAAGGGGCTGTAGCCGACGGACAGAGTCTTGGCCTCGGCGGGAGCCTCTTCGCCCTCGTTGCCGGGGGTGGCGGTCTGGCCGCAGCCTGCGAGCAGGGCGACAACCATCACCAGCGCCAAGAGCAGAGACAAAATCTTCTTGGTGTTCATCTTAAATCTCCTTTTTTCAAATTTTTATTTCATGCGGCAAGCCGCAAGGAATAACGCTTTGCACAGGCGGCGAAAGCTCCATTATTTTCTTTCCCCTGCGGGAAAGAAAATAGAAACAGGGTACCCTGTTTGGGCACTTTCGCGCCTTTATTCGGTTGTTTCGGCGGGGATGACCTCCATGGCGAAGCGGTGGCGGAGGGCAAAGAGAGCCGCGCCGCTGCCCAGCAGCGCCGCCGTAGCGCAGAGGGTGGGCAGATGGAGGGGGCCTTGGCCTGTGGCGGCATGCACGATCTGCCCGGCCAGGCTCGCCGCCGCCAGCAGGGCGGCCAGGAAGCTCCAGGGGGCCAGGCGGTCGATTTGATCCCGCCGCTGGTGGGTCAGCTTCTCCCCCAGGGTCAGCAGCCGGACGCACCACTGCACCAGCAGCACCGCCGGCGCGATGGCCAGGGCCAGGGGAATCATCACATACCACGCCCGGAGGACGGGGGCCACCGCCAAAAGCGGCACCAGCAGCGATGCGGCGCACAGCGCCACAAGGGCTGCCGCCAGGGGCAGACCGCGGCGGTCACGGGGCAGGACGTAGCGGTAATAATCGCCCACGTAGTCCGCCACCGTGCGGAGACGGCCACGCTCGTCCAACGCCTCATGCAGTGTATAATCCTTGCTGTATTTTCCGGATAGCACCGCTGTCCTCCCGCATCGGCGCAGCCCCGAAGGGATACAGTTCACCCAATCCCGCAGGGGCAGGCGCCGCCATGATGGAACATTATACAATAAGCCCCGGGCAGATTACAAGTCTAAATCCGTAATTATGATGGATTTGTCAAAAATCAGCGAAAAACAACTATGCGTTCAGTGGATTTTCGGCAAGCCAGCGCTGAATAGCGCTGCCCACTTCCTTCATGCAGCCGGGATCGTAGGGCACTTTCAGCCCGGCGCCGTGGACCAGCTCCTCGAAGGTGCAGGTGCCGCCCTTGTCCACAAAGGCCAGATACCGCTGCCAGGCGTCGTCCCGGTCACGGAGGTAGGCCATCCAGAACTGGAAGGCCACCGTCTGGGCCATGCAGTAATCGATATAGTAGAAGGGGTGCTGGTAGATGTGGAGCTGGCGCTGCCAGCCGGCGCCCCGGCCGTAGAAGGGCAGGTCCTCAAAGTCGTTCCAGGGGCGGTACTTATGCTCCAGCGCCATCCAGACCTCATTGCGCTGGGCGGGGGTCAGGTCGGGATTTTCATACATGCGGTGCTGGAACTCGTCCACCATGCAGCCGTAGGGGATGAAGGTGAGGGACTCCTCGCAGTGGGCGATCTCGTACTTGCGGGTGGCGGGGCCGAAGAACAGGTGATGGAAGGGGCTGGTGAGGAACTCCATGCTCATGGAGTGGCACTCGCAGGACTCCATGGTGGGGCTCATAAGCTGGGGGATGATGCCCTTGCGCATGGCACGCCAGCCGGCAAAGGCGTGGCCCGCCTCGTGGGTCAGCACGTCCACGTCGCCGGAGGTGCCGTTGAAGTTGGAGAAGATGAAGGGGGAATGGTAGTCGTAAATCTCGGTGCAGTAGCCGCCGGGGGCCTTGCCGTCCTTGCTGAGCACGTCCAGCAGCTCATTGTCATACATGTGGTCGATGAAGGCGGCGGTCTCGGGGCTCAGCTTGTGGTACATCTCCAGACCGGCGGCCAGAATGTCGTCGGCGGTGCCCTGGGGGACGGGGTTGCCGTCGGGGAAGAGCACCAGGTCGTCGTAGAACTTCAGCTTGTCAAGGCCGATGCGCTGGGCCTGGGCCTCCTTTACCCGGGCCACGATGGGCACCAGGTCGGCGGCGATCTGATCGCGGAAGGCGGCTACCTTGGCGGCGTCGTAGCAGTTGCGGCCCAGGCGGTCATAGGCCAGGGGGATGAAATTGTCGTAGCCCATTAGGCGGCCCTGGGCGGTGCGGACGTGGATAAGCTCGTCATAGAGCCGGTCCAGCTCCTCACGGTGCTGGTCGAAGAAGCGGCCCTCGGCCTCGGTGGCCGCCTTGCGGACGGCCCGGTCGGCGCTCTCCTTGTAGGGGCGCAGCTTGGGCAGGGGCATGGTCTTGCCGTCGAACTCCACCATGGCGGAGGCGTACAGCTTCTGGTACTCGCTGGTGAGCTTATTCTCCTTTTGAATCAGCTCCACCATCTCGGGCTTGAAGGTGCGGAATTCGATCTCCAGGTTGGTGAAGAGCAGCTTGCCGAACTTCTCCTCCAGGGCGGGGCGGAAGGGGGAGGACAGCATGGCGGCGTTGATCTCCTGCTCCAGCTCACGGAGGAGGGGGAGATTCTCGTCGTTGAAGTCGTTCTCCTTGTCGTAGAATTCGTCACGGGTGTCGATGGTGTGGCGGATGTAGGCCAGGTTGCTCATGGTGCTGACGCAGCCGCTGATGACGTTGAGCCGGTCGATGGCGGCGATCTGGTCCTCCACCGAGGCGGCGGCGCGCAGAGCGTCGCGGACCTGGGTGAGCTGCTGCTTCAATGCATCGATATCCAGACGGGTATAGGGCATTTCGGAAAATTTCATGCTGTGCCTCCTATGGGTTATTTATTGGAAAATCACTGAAATAGCGCATATTTGTAATATTATTATATAGGAAAGGGGCCGTCAAGTCAATGGCTCCGGGGCGGCGAAAGGGGGCGGAAACATTGACTTTGCCGGCGCCGCGCTATATAATCGTGCCGAAACAGAGGCCGCACACAAGATATGGCGCTTTATCGCTTCAACGCGGCAAAGAAATTTTTGTAAGGAGACCAGATTATGGAAGCTCTGCTGGACTATATCGCCCAATGCCCCACCGCGTTCCACACCGCCGGACACAGCGCCGCCCTGTTGGAGGCGGCGGGGTACACACGGCTTGCGGAGACGGAGGAATGGCACCTCACCCCGGGCGGGAAGTATTACGTGATGCGCAACGGCTCATCGGTGATCGCCTTCCGGCTGCCGGAGGGGCGGGTGGCGCGGCTGATGATGGCGGCGGCCCACACCGACAGCCCCAGCTTTAAGCTCAACGAGGACCCCCAGTTTGCCGGCGTGGGGGTGGAGCGGCTGAGCGTGGAGAAGTACGGCGGCTCCATCTACGCCACGTGGCTGGACAGGCCCCTGAGCATCGCCGGGCGGGTGCTGGTGCGGACAGAGGGCGGCGTGGAGACCCGGCTGGTGGACCTCCGGGAGCCCTGCGCCGTGATCCCCAACGTGGCCATTCACATGAACCGGCAGGTGAACGAGAAGAACGCCCTGAACCCGGCAGTGGATCTGGTGCCGGTATACGGGCTGGAGGGCTGCGGCAGTCTGAAAGAGCGGATTGCCGCTGCCGCCGGGGCGGAGGAAAAGGACATTTTGGGGGACGATCTGTTCCTCTACAATCCCCAGAGGGGCGTTTGCTGGAACGGACTGGTGTCGGCGCCCAGGCTGGACGACCTGCAGTGCGCCTACGCGGCGCTGCAGGCTTTGCTGGAGGCGGAGCCGGCGGAGGGCACGGCGGCGGTGTGCTGCCTGTTTGACAACGAGGAAGTGGGCAGCCAGACGAAGCAGGGGGCGGCGGCGCCCTTCCTGCGCAGCGTGGCGGAGCGGATCGCCGCGTGGAGCGGGGAGCGGGATTTGACGGCGTGGCTGGCCAATAGCTTTATGGCCTCCTGCGACAACGCCCACGCCCAGCACCCCAATCACCCGGAGCTGGCGGACAGCCGCCACGCCCCACGGATGGGCGGCGGCGTGGTGATTAAGCACAACGCGGCCCAGCATTACACCACCGACGGCGTGTCCGACGCCATTTTCCGCCTGATTTGCGAAAAGGCGGGGGTGGCGGTGCAGCATTACAATAACCGGGCCGACATGGCGGGGGGCTCCACCCTGGGCAACATCGCCAACACCCAGGTGGCCCTGAACACGGTGGACGTGGGCTGCGCCCAGCTGGCCATGCACTCCGCCTGGGAGACGGCGGCGGCAAGCGACACCGACGCCATGGTAAAGGCGCTGACGGCGCTGTATGAAACGGCGCTGGTCAGCGACGGCAAAGGCGGGTATCGGGTGTGAAAAGATAATGAATAAAAACCGCCGCCCGGCTTTCCTTTGGGGAGGGCCGGGCGGCGGTTTTTATGATTCTTTTTCCGGCTTGGGGACGTGGTACTCGCAGCCGGGGTCGAAGCGGACCTCACGGGGGGGCTGCTCCAGCATCTCCGGGTGCTCCAGGCAGCGGCGCATATCGTTGAAGAACCGGGCGTAGTGGGCGCCGGAGCAGACGCGCTCGTCCACCACCGCGCCCAGGGGCAGGAACCGCTTCATGCGGGCCTGGCCGTCCTCCACCACGGCGATCTTCTCCGCAAGGCCCATGCTGAAAAACATGCTGACGTTGCCGAAATTGTAGATGTGATGGTTCACATCGTGGAGGCCGATGGAGGCGGTGTTGGTGATGTACATGCCCACGTGGAAGGGCAGCTCGTCGATGAGGGCGGCGGGGCACAGACCGTAGCGGTCCAGCAGGCGGACGACGCCCACCACCGCCGTAGGCAGGCCGGGCACCTTGAACAGGGCCGCCACCAGCTTGTCCAGGAACCCGGCGGGCTGGTCGCCCCGGCCGGCGTTCACCGCCGCCTCCATGCGGTCGCGGACGTCGTAGATGGTGTCGGTGAGGTCGAAGCGGAACTTGACCACGCTCTCGCCTTCGTCGGCGTCGGCGGGATTTTTCAGAATGGTGAGGGCCACGGAGCAGTTGTTGCGGGAATAATACTGCTTATTCATAATGAAGCGGTTGACCTCGGGATTCTGGCTGACGGCCCGGACGTAGGCCGCCACGATGACGTTCATGTGGGAAAACCGCTCCCCATTGTCCGCGGCGTGGGTGCGGATGTAGCGGTTCATCTGTTCCAGATCCACATTGTGCTTCAAAAACACCTGGGCATCGCAGCGCATGGGCATGATATAGGGCGTAATCTGCACGATGGGGTCAATGCCCTTGACGCGGCGGCCGTCGGGTCGTCTTCCAAACATACGGTTTCTCTCCTTATTCTGCGGCGGCGCACCGCCGGTTTCACACGGCAACAATGTACCACAACCGGGGCGGCGGTGTCAAATTTTTGCCGCTATTTTGTGAGGATTTGTGCCTCGTAGGGCCGCAGGAGGCCCAGGCGGGGGTTGGGGTAATTGCACAGCAGGGGGCGGGTGGCGGCGCTGTGCCAGTCGCCGGGCAGGTCGCAGGGCTGGGGCAGGTGGGAGAAGGAGACCGCCACCAGCACCCGCTGCCCCCGGTAGGCGCGCTCATACATATAAATGTGGGGGTGGCGAGGGTCATACTCCCGGTAGCTGCCCCAGAGGAGGGCCTGGTTCTCCTTGCGGAGCTTTAAGCAGGCGCGGTAGAAGTTCAAAATGCTGTCGCCGTCCTTTTCCTCCCTCTCCACGTTGATGCGGTGGTAATTGTGGTTGAGGAAGAACCAGGGATTGACGGCGGAGAAGCCGGCGTGGGGGCCGCCGGTCCACTGCATGGGGGTGCGGGCGGAGTCCCGAGAGGAGACGTGGATGCGGTGCATCCGCTTCTCCTCCGGCTCGTGGCGGTGGAACATACGGTAGATGTTCTTGGAGGCCACGTCCAGATACTGGTCGATGGAGGCCAGGTGGATGTTGGTCATGCCGATCTCCTGGCCCTGGTAGATGAAGGGGCTGCCCTGCTGGAAGAGGTAGGCCGCCGCCAGGGCTGTGCCGGACTCACGCCAGAAGAGGGTGCTGCCGTAGCGGCTGATGACCCGGGGATGGTCGTGATTTTCCAGGTACAGGCAGTTCCACGCCTTGCCGTTGAGGCCGTACTGCCAGCGGGAGAATGCCTTTTTCAGCTTGCGCAGGGAGAAGGGATGGTGGAGATACTCGGTGAGAAAGCAGTCCGCCGACATGGCGTCGAACTGGATGACCATATCCAGCACACGGTCACGGCCCTTGATATACCGCAGGGCGGAGCGAACGCCGGTCATAGGGGCCTCGCCGATCTGGATGGCGCCGTACTCCTTTGCCACCGCCCGGAACTGGGAGAGGTAGGGGATGATGTTGGGGCCGTCCTTATAGTAGGGCATGCCGTTGATCACCGGCAGCCCCGGCAGACCGTCGGGCAGGCGGGGGTCCTTGGAGATGAAGGTGATGACGTCCTCCCGGAAGCCGTCCACCCCCATTTCCAGCCAGAAGCGCATGATGTCGCAGATCTCCTGCCGCACGGCGGGGTTATCCATGTTCAAATCCGCCTGCTTTTTGTCGAAGAGGTGGAGGTAATACTGGCCCCGGACCTCGTCATATTCCCAGGCCGAGCCGGCGAACTGGCTGTACCAGTTGTTGGGGGGCAGGCGGCGGCCATGGCGCATTTTGCCGTCGCGCCAGATATAGTAGTCCCGGTAGGGGTTGTCGCCCCCCTTACGGCTCTCCCGGAACCAATAGTGCTCATCGGAGGTGTGGTTGATGACCAGATCCATAATCACCTTGAGGCCCAGGGCGTGGGCCTTGTCCAGCACCTTTTGAAACTGTGCCAGGGTGCCGTAATCGGGGTGGATGTTGCGGTAGTCGGACACGTCATAGCCGTAGTCGGCGTTGGGGGAGGGATAGAGGGGGCTGAACCAGATGGCGTCCACCCCCAGAGATTGGATATACTCCAGCTTGTCGTACACGCCGTACAGGTCGCCGATGCCGTCGCCGTTGCCGTCGCAGAAGCTGCGAACCCAGATCTGATAGAAGCTCATGGAGCGGAAATCCGGCTGTTTTTTTGCCATGTGTGGGTCGCCTCCAGTGTAAATTCCTTCCTATTCTATCACATTGTCGAAAAAAGGAAAGAGCCGCCGGTAGAAAAAGCTTGACTTTTCGTTATTCTCATGCGAGAATAACCATATCAAGGGGTACTATTATAATATGAATAGGAGGACGGAGCAATGAAACGCTGTGTGGCATGGATGATGGCGCTGGTGATGGTGCTGGCCCTGGCGGGCTGCGGGGCGCGGCAGGCAGAGACGGAAGCGCTGCCAGAGCAGGTGACGCTGACGGTGTTCGCCGCGGCGTCGCTGCAGGAGACGGTGACGGAGATCGTGGAGATGTACAAGGCCGTGGCCCCGGAGGTGACGGTGGTGTGCAGCTTCGACTCCTCCGGCACGCTGAAGACCCAGATACAGGAGGGGGCGGTGTGCGACCTCTTTATCTCCGCCGCCCCCAAGCAGATGAACGCCCTGGACGGCGCCCGGGACGCGGAACACGGCAACCCCGATGGGCTGGACTTCGTGCTGCAGGGCAGCCGGGTGGACCTGCTGGAGAACAAGGTGGCCCTGTCGGTGGCCGAGGGCCGGGGGGCGGGCATCGCCTCCTTTGACGACCTGGCGGCGGCCTTGGAGGCTGGCACGGTGCTGCTGGCCATGGGCAACAGCGACGTGCCGGTGGGCCAGTACACCCAAAAAATCTTTGATTACTACGGGCTGAACGAGGAAGAATTGGCGGAGGCGGGCTGCCTGACCTACGGCAGCAACGTGAAGGAGGTCACCTCCCAGGTGGCGGAGGCGGCGGTGGACTGCGGCATCATCTACGCCACGGACGCCTTCTCCGCCGGGCTGCCCATCACCGACACCGCCACGGCGGAGATGTGCGGCCAGGTCATCTATCCTGCGGCGGTGCTGAACGTGTCAGAGCATCCCGAGGCGGCCCAGGCGTTCCTGGACTACCTGCGCTCGGAGGAGGCGGGGGCGGTATTTGCCGGCGTGGGCTTTACGCCTCTTGGTTGACACCGGGGCAAAACCGCGATATGATTTGATTGGGCAGGTATGGGCTTTCCCGCCTGCCCTTTTTCGTAAAGAAAGGCAGGTGGGCGGTATGGACTGGTTCCCCCTTTGGAACTCGCTGCGGATCGCGGCGGTCAGCACGGCCATTGTGTTCTTCGCCGGCATCGCCCTGGCCTATTACGCGGCAAGGCTGCCCCGGCTTATCAAGGGCGTGGCGGACGTGATCCTCACGCTGCCGCTGGTGCTGCCGCCTACGGTGGTGGGCTATTTGCTGCTGCGGCTGCTGGGGCCGCGGCGCATTCTCGGCGCGTGGGCGCTGCGGGTGCTGGGGCTGCGGCTCACCATGACGTGGTGGTCCGCCATCATCGCCACGGCGGTGGTGGTGTTCCCGCTGATGTACCGCACGGCCCGAGGGGCCTTTGAGTCCTTTGACGAGACCCTGGCCCAGGCGGGGCAGACGTTGGGCCTTTCCAACACCTACATCTTCTGGCGCATCCGAATGCCGGTGTGCCGCCAGGGGATTCTGGCGGGGACGGTGCTGACCTTCGCCCGCGCCCTGGGGGAGTACGGCGCCACCAGCATGATCGCCGGGTACACCCCGGGGCGGACGGCCACCGTGTCCACCACGGTGTACCAGCTCTGGCGGACGGACAACGACGCGCTGGCCCTGCGGTGGGTGCTGGTGAACGTGGCCATCTCAGCGGCGGTGCTTTTGGCGGTAAACCTGCTGGAGCGGCGAAAGGGGGCGGCGTAAATGTCTCTTGTGGTAGACATCGAAAAAACGCTGCCCGGCTTCACGCTGAAGATGGCGTTTGCCGCCGAAAACGAGACCCTGGCCCTGCTGGGGGCCTCCGGCAGCGGCAAGAGCATGACGCTCAAATGCATCGCCGGCATCGTGACCCCCGACCGGGGCCATATCGAGGTGGACGGGCGGGTGCTGTTTGACTCGGATAAACACATCAACCTGCCGCCCCAGCAGCGGCGGGTGGGGTATCTCTTTCAGCAATACGCCCTGTTCCCCCACATGACGGCTCGGCAGAACCTGCTGTGCGGCGTGCGGGGCGACAAAAAGGGGGCCGGGGCCAAGGCGGACGGTATGCTGGCTACCCTGGGGCTGACGGCGGCGGCGGACAAGCTGCCCGCCCAGCTCTCCGGCGGCGAGCAGCAGCGCATCGCCCTGGGGCGGATACTGCTGAACGGGCCGGATATTCTATTGCTGGACGAGCCCTTTTCCGCCCTGGACAGCCATTTGCGCTTTGCATTGGAGGGGGAGCTGCGGCGCACCATCCGGGACTTTGGCAGGACGGTGGTGCTGGTGTCCCACGACAGGGACGAGGCCTACCGATTGAGCGACACCATGGCCCTGGTGGAAAATGGACACGTCACCGCCCGGGGGACGAAGGAGGCCATTTTTGCCCATCCCCGCACACGCGCCGGCGCGGCGCTGACGGGCTGCAAGAACCTCTCCCCCATTACCCTTTTGCCGGACGGGCGGATGTTGGCTGACGACTGGGGCGTGACCCTGGCGGCGGGCGACGTGCCGAAAGCGGCGCGGTACGTGGGGATACGGATGCACGCGGTGCAGTACGGCCCCGGGGAGAACGAGATACACGGCGCGGTGACGGAGGTGGTGGAAAACCCCTTCTCCTGCACGGTGATGGTGCAGCCCCGGGGCGGAAAAAAGCCCCTGGGCTGGGAAGTGGACAAATCGTGGTGGCGCGACCACAGGGCGGACAGCGTGACGCTGCACCTGCCAAAGGACGCGCTGCTGCTGCTGGAGGAATAAGCATGAAAAAGGTACAGGTGGAAAAGGCGGTGGGCATGACCCTCTGCCACGACATCACCGCCATGCGGGACGGCTTCAAGGGCGCCGCCTTCCGGCGGGGCCACGTGATTACGGAGGAGGACGTGCCCAAGCTGCTGGATTTGGGCAAGCGGACGGTGTTCATCTGGGAGGCGGAGGCCGGGGAGCTCCACGAGGAGGACTGCGCGGCGCGATTGGCGGCCATGGCCCCGGTGGAGGGAGCCCATTACGAGGGGCCCTCCGAGGGAAAGATGTTGCTGATCGCCGACCGGGAGGGGCTTTTCCGGGTGGACCGGGCGCTCCTTGACGCGGTGAACCACATCGGCGACATCACCATCGCCACGTTGCCCGACCACTACCCGGTGCGGCCGGGGGCGCGGCTGGCCTCCATGCGCATCGTGCCGCTGGTGACGAAGGAGCAGCAGATCATCGACGCCGAGGCGCTGTGCAAGGGCAAAAAGCTGCTGGATCTGCGGCCCTACGGACACAGGAACGTGGGCGTGATCATCACGGGGTCGGAGATTTACACGGGGCGGATTCAGGACAAATTCCAGCCGGTGATACGGAAGAAGCTGTCCCGGTTTGACGCGGCAATTCTGGGCTGCACCGTTTGCGACGACGATTTGGATATGATTGTGGGCGCTGCCCGGGGCTATCTGGACCGGGGGGCGGATTTCCTCATCTTCACAGGGGGCATGTCGGTGGACCCGGACGACCTGACCCCCACCGCCATCCGGCAGCTGGGGGCGGACATCATCACCCACGGCGTGCCTGCCCAGCCGGGGAACATGACGCTGGTGGCCTACCTGGGCGGCGTGCCCATTTTAGGCGTGCCGGGGGCGGCCATCAGCCTGCCCACCACGGTGCTGGACGTGCTGCTGCCCCAGATTTTTACGGGCGACCCCATTACGAAAGAGGATTTGCTGCGGCTGGGGGACGGCGGCCTTTGCCAGCTTTGCCCGGCGTGCCATTACCCCAACTGCACCTTTGGCAGGTATTGAGATGAAGGATTCGATGGGACGGGAAATCACCTATCTGCGCCTCTCGGTGACGGATCTGTGCAACCTGCGGTGCCGCTACTGTATGCCGGAGGAGGGCGTGGCAAAGCGGGCCCACAGCGAGATGCTGACCCAGGACGAGATGGTGGCGGCGGTGCGGGCGGCGGCCCGGCTGGGGGTGCGCAAGCTGCGGCTCACCGGCGGCGAGCCGCTGGTGAAGCCGGGCATCGTGGACCTGTGCCGCCGGTGCGCCGCGGTGGAGGGCATCGAAGAGGTGTGCCTCACCACCAACGGCACGCTGCTGCCGCCTCTGGCGGAGGCCCTGCGCCGGGCGGGGGTCAGCCGGGTGAACATCAGCCTGGACACGCTGCGGCCCGAGCGCTACCGCGCCATCACCCGGCGTGGGGAATTGCGGGAGGCTTTGGCGGGCGTGGAAAGCGCCGTCAAGGCCGGGTTTCGGCAGGTGAAAATCAACGCCGTTCTGATGGGCGGCGTCAACGACGACGAGATACCCGACCTGGCGGAACTGACGAGAACGCTGGGGGTGGACGTGCGGTTCATTGAGCTGATGCCCATGGTGGACGGCGCCTTTTCCCCGGCGTGCTACGTGCCGGGGACGGCGGTGCTCCGGGCCCTGCCGGAGCTGCGGGAGGAGAGCGCCGACGGCGGCGTGGCCAAGCTCTACCGCCTGCCCGGGGCGGCGGGCCGGGTGGGCCTCATCAGCCCGGTACACGACAGCTTTTGTGACCGGTGCAACCGGCTGCGGATCACGGCCGACGGCATGGTGAAGCCCTGCCTCCACAGCCCCGGGGAGTTCCCCTTAAAGGGGCTGACGGAGGCGGAGATGGCGCAGCAGCTCCGCCGGGCCATCGATGCCAAGCCCCGTGCCCACGGCGACCTGACCTGCGGCTGCCTTAGCGGCGCAGGCCGGGCCATGAACGAAATCGGAGGATAACGCCATGGAACTGACCCATTTTGACCCCCAGGGCAACGCCCGGATGGTGGACGTGGGGGAGAAAGCCCCCTCCCGCCGCACCGCCACGGCGGCGGCCCGGGTGCTGGTGAACGGGGAGACTTTTGCCCTCATCCGCCGCGGCGGCGTGAAAAAAGGGGACGTGCTGACGGTGGCCCAGCTGGCCGCCATTATGGGGGCCAAGCGGACGCCGGACCTCATTCCCCTGTGCCACCCCATTGGGCTGGATAAAATCGAAGCAAGGCTCTGGCTGGACGAGGAAAAAGGCAGCGTGGAGATTGAAACCACCGTGGCAACCGACGGCAAAACCGGCGTGGAGATGGAGGCGCTGACCGGCGCCGCCGCCGCGGCGCTGACGGTGTACGACATGTGCAAGGCGGTGCAGCGGGACATGGTGATTGCGGACGTGCGGCTGCTGGCAAAGTCCGGCGGCGTACACGGCGACTACCGGAGGGAGGACCAGGTATGAGCGGCTACACAGCGGCGGTGATCACCGTCAGCGACAAGGGATATCAGGGCCTGCGGCAGGACACCAGCGGACCGGCGCTTTGCGCCATGCTGGCCGGGGCCGGATATCGGGTGATACACACGGCGCTGGTGCCGGACGAGGGGGCGCAGATCGCCGCCACCCTCACCTACTGCGCCGACACGTTGGAGGCGGCCTTGATACTCACCACCGGGGGCACCGGGTTTTCCCCCCGGGACGTTACCCCGGAGGCCACCCTCTCCGTGGCGGAGCGGCTGTGCCCCGGCATCGCCGAGGCCATGCGCGCCGAGAGCCTGAAAATCACCCCCAGGGGGTGCCTGTCCCGAGGCGTGGCCGCCCTGCGGAAGCGCAGCCTCATGGTAAACCTCCCCGGCAGCGAGAAGGCGGCAAGGGAGAATCTCGCCGCCGTGCTGGACGCCCTGGGCCACGGCATCGAGATGCTGCGCTCCCAGGGCAGCGCCGACTGCGCCGCCCCGGCCCAGGAGCCACGGCCCACACCGCCCTCGGCGGACGATTGGCTGCGGCAGGCCAAGGCGGAGGCGGCAGCGGCGGGCATCGGCATGTATCTTATCCACAACGGCGTGGTGCGGGCCACGGCCCGCTCCGCCGTGCGGGAAGGGCAGGAGGCCCCGGGCGTGGCCGGGATGTGGTTCGACTACGACGAGGAAAAGGCGGAGGCCGCGGCGGAGAAGGCCCGGCAGCTGCCCGGCATCGGCCTGGTGCGCTGGTGGATGAACCGGGGGCAGCTCCAGGTGGGCGACGACATCATGTACGTGCTGGTAGGGGGCGACACACGGCCCCACGTGCTGTCGGCATTGGAAGCGCTGGTGGCGGAATTGAAAACCCACTGCGTCACCGAGCGGGAACAATTTCTCCCACAATAAGTCACATTTTTAATAAAAATGCCCCCAAAGGGGGCGGAAAGAGGTCGGCAATATGATCTCCATACAGGGAAAAGGCGCCAGCGTGGGCATCGCGGTGGGGCAGCTGCAATTTTTACACCGGGAGGAGCAGACGGTAGAGCGCCACACCGGGGGCGACCCCTACCGGGAGTGGCTGCGGTTTACCGCCGCCCGGGACCAGGCGGTGGAGGAGCTGGCGGCGCTGGAGCAGCAGGCCCGGCATGAGGCCGGCAGCGACGCCGCCCGGTTCTTTGAAATTCACCAGATCATGGCCCGGGACCCGGACTACGCCCAGGCCATCTCGGAGCTGATCCACAGCCAGCGGCTGAACGCCGAGGCGGCGGTGGCGGACGTGGCGGAGCAGTTCGCCGCCATGTTCGCCGCCATGGACGACGCCTATCTCCGGGAGCGCAGCGCCGACGTGAAGGACGTGTCCGACAGAATATTGGCAGCCCTCACCGGCGTGGAGCGGTCACGGCCCGACTTTGACGGGCCGGTGGTGCTGGCGGCGGATGACCTGGCCCCCAGCGAGACCATGCAGCTGGACAAGCGGAAGATCCTGGCCTTTGTCACCACCGGCGGCTCCGGGGCCAGCCACACCGCCATCCTGGCCCGCACCATGGGCATCCCCGCCATCGTGGCCATCGGCGACAGGCTGCGGCCGGAATACGAGGGCCGGGAGGTCATTGTGGACGGCGGCAGCGGCATACTGGTGCTGGACCCGGACGAGGCCATGCGGGAGCGGATGCTGAAGCGGCAGCAGCGGCAGCAGAAGAAATTACAGGCCCTGCGGCAGTTGAAGGCCCTGCCCTCCGTCACCGCCGACGGGCAGAAGGTGCAGATCTGCTGCAACATCGGCACCCCCGCCGACGTGTACCCGGTGCTGGAAAACGGCGGCGAGGGCATCGGCCTGTTCCGCAGCGAGGTACTGTTCCTCCACCGCAGCCAGATTCCCGGAGAGGACGAGCAGTTTGACGCCTACAAGCGGGTGCTGTCCGCCATGGGGGGCAAGGAAGTGGTGATACGCACGCTGGACGTGGGGGCAGACAAGTGCCCGCCCAGCATGGTGCTGCCCGCCGAGACCAACCCCGCCCTGGGCACCCGGGGGCTGCGGCTGTGCCTGAACCGGCCCGACCTTTTCCGCACCCAGCTGCGGGCGCTGTACCGGGCCTCAGCCTACGGCACGCTGAGCATCATGTTCCCCATGGTGACCTCCGTGTGGGAGGTGAAGGAGGCGCGGAAGCTGTGCCGCCAGGTGACGGACGAGCTGCGGGCCCAGGGCGTGCCCTTTGCGGAGAACGTGGCGGTGGGCGTGATGATCGAAACGCCGTCGGCGGCACTGGTCAGCGACAGGCTCGCCAAGGTGGCGGACTTCTTCTGCCTGGGCACCAACGACCTGACACAGTATACCCTGGCCTGTGACCGGCAGAACAGCGACCTGGGCCGGTTCTACAACTCCCGCCATCCGGCGGTGCTGCGGCTGGTGAAGCTGGTGGCGGAAAACGCAAAGGCCAACCACATTCGGTGCAGCATCTGCGGCGAACTGGCGGCGGAGGCAGACCTGACGGAGACCTTCCTGGCCCTGGGCATCGAGCAGTTCTCCGTGGTCCCGGCGGCGGTGCTGCCCCTGCGGGAGAAGGTGCGCGCCACCGACGTGTCCCAGGTGCGGCAGCGGGTGGTGGACGATCTGATGAACGACGCTATTCCGCTGTAATCTCCCATAGAAGGTGCTTCAGATTGTCAAAAAAGCATCGCAGATTTCGCGCCCGCAGGCGCGAACCCATAAAATCGAAAAAAGTGACGACATGCGCGTCACTTTTTTCACATCTCAGGCTACGAAGTGTGCGAATAGTGCGCCAGAGGCGCACTATTCGTGCGCGCAGTAGACTGCAATCTCATTGTCAAAAAACGGCGGAGCCGTTTTTTGACAGGCTCAAACACCCTCTTTTCTCCGGAAAAGAGGGTGTTTTTTTAGAGTATCATTACAGGATGTTACCGGGCTTGGCGCCGGTGAGGGCGCCGCGGCGGAGGACGATGGCGCCGTTTACCACCACGGTGTCTATGCCCGTCGGATATTGGGCGGGATGGGCGTAGGTGCCCGTTTCATGGAGCCGCTTGGGGTCGAAGATATTGATGTCAGCGGCGAAGCCGGGGCGCAGCTCTCCCCTGCCCTGCAGGTGCAGCGCGGCGGCGGGGGCGGCGGTCATGCGGTGGATGGCCTGGGGCAGGGTCAGCACCCGGTCCTGCGCCACGTACTTCTCGATGGCCCGGACGAAGGCGCCGTACAGCCGGGGATGGGGGCGTCCGGCGGTGGGATAGGTGCTGTCGGAGATCACCGACACGGCGGAGGAGCGGAGAATGGCGGCGATATCCTCCTCCGCGGCGATGAAGTCCACCATGGCGATGTCGCCGCCCTCGGCGATGAGCAGGTCGAAGGCGCAGTCGGCCTCGGGTTTGCCCTGGATGGCGGCGATTTCCGCCACGGATTTGCCGATGAAGGGCTGGTTTTCCGCCTTTTGGAGAGAGGTGAGGTAGATATTCTCCCAGCCCATGAGGGCGACGATATTGTTATAGTCCTCCGCCGTTTGGAGCCGCTGCTTCACATGGGCCCGGCAGGCCGGGTCCGCCAGACGGCGGCAGATGGCCTCCGCCCCGCCTTGCAGCACCTCCGGCGGCAGCACGTGGAGCAGCTGGGTGGAACCGGCGGTGTAGGGGTACACGTCCCAACTTACGTCCAGGCCACGGCGGCGGGCATCTTCCAGCATTTGCAGCACGGCGGGGATTTTTTGGCCCCAGTTGGCCCGGCCGATGGCCTTTAAGTGGCTGATATGGAGGGGGCAGCGGAGGGCACGGGCCACGGTGAGCATCTCCGCCACGGACTTGTCCACGTGGGTGCCCTCGTCCCGGGTGTGGACGGTGAGGGGGATGGATGTGTTTTGGAGGGGGGCCAGGGCGCGGATCAATTCGTCGGTGGAATAGTAGCACTCCGGGGCGTAGCCCAGGCCCAGGGACACGCCCAGCGCACCGTCGGAGAGGGCGGCTTCCATTTGGCGGTGGAGTTGGCGGTACTGGTCATCCGACAGGGGGCCGTCCGCCAGGCCCGCCGCGTCCGCCCGGAGCACGCCGCCGCCCACCAGGGTGCCCACGTTGAGGGGCAGTGGCGGCAGGGCGGCGCGATAGGCCGCCACGGTGTGGGTGGGGGCGTCGCCCTGGCCGATGATGGGAGCGAGATAGTCCAGAATCTCCCGGCGGTGGGCGGGGCCGAAGGGGGCGGCGGACATGCCGCAGTTGCCGTTGATAACGGTGGTGAGGCCCTGGCGCAGCTCTATCTCCCCGAAGCCGGGGCGCAGGGCGGCCAGGTCGCCGTGGCGGTGGACGTCGATGAAGCCGGGGGTCACCGCCATGCCCCGGGCGTCTATCTCCCGGGCAGCGTTGCCATTAAGATGGGGGCCGACGGCGGCGATGGTGCCGTCTGCCACCGCCACGTCGGCGGCGAAGCCGTCCTTTTCCGAGCCGTCATAGACGGTGCCGCCCCGTATCAGAATGTCCCACATGGCGTTCATCTCCTTTTTTCACCATTATAGCACCGCAGGCGGGAATGGCAAGGGCGGGACGCCGAAGCATCCCGCCCATCGGAACACGTTTTTCTATTTGCCGGAGACGGTGACGCCCTCGCACTTCACGTAGGGGAACACGCTGTCGCCGCTGCACACCGCCTCGCGGCTGACGGCGGTGACGGAGCGGAACAACTCCAGCAGATTGGCGGAAATCATGGTCTCGTTGACGGCGCCCACGATTTTACCGTGGCGGATGAGGAAGCTGTTCTTCGCCACGCCGGAGAGCTCGCCGTTGGGACCGGGATGGCCGCCGGAGAAGCCGCCCACCAGCAGGCCGCAGTCGATGGAGGCAATCATGTCGGAAAGGCTATCGTCGCCGGGCTCCATGATGGGGGTGGCGCCGTCGTTGGGGGTGACGGGGCGGCCCGACTTATTGGCGGCATACAAATCCAGGCAATGGCTGCGGAGGACGCCCTTTTCGATGAGCTTGACCTCCCGGCTTAGGAAGCCGTCGGAGGTGAAGGGGTCCCGCTCGGCGAGGCGGTCATCGTCCACCGCCAGGCGCAGCGTCACCTTGTCGGAGGCCACGGATTTGCCGATACTGTCACGCCAGAGGCTGGTGCCGGCCATGATGACGTTGCCGCTCATGGCCACGTCCACCAGCATGGCGGCGGCGTACTGGGCAAGGGCGGGGGTCATGATGATGGGGCCCACGAACTTGTCCGGGGTGGCGGCGGTGGTCAGGCTGTCCTGGGCGTCCCGGAGGGCCTGGGCCACGTTGCCCAGGGCCATGATGGGGGTGTCCAGGTCACGGAAGGCCACGGCGGCGTCGTGGAAGCCGGTGGTGCGTGTGCCGTCGTTGCCGGCAAACTCCAACACCACGTGGTACACGCCGTCGAAATTCTCAAAGGCGGTGCCGTTGTGGTTGGCGTAGAGGGTGTGGGTGGCGGTATGGTCGGCAATCATGGCCATCAGCTTCACCCGGGGGTAGTCACGCGCCACTGCGGCGAGGAACTCGGTGAGCCGGTCGTAGAACCGGGGCATATCCGGGGCGAAGGGGCCGTTATGGAAGGTGTGGCTGCCCTGGCCGGGGGCGATGGCGTTGGCCTCGTCGGCCTGGGAGGACGCCGCCGAGGCCATGGCGCTCTGGGCCAGGGCGGAAAGGCCCTCGTCGCTCAAATCGTTGCCGGAGGCGGCGCCCTTGCGGCCCTCCGTCAGCACGGTGAGGGCAGCGCCGTGGTCAAAGGTGGTGCGGTAGAGGGAGAACTGGTCGTTCTCCGTGTTCAGCTCCTGCTTTTCCCGGGTGAAGACGGTGGCGCTGAAGCCCTGGGCGCCGGTTTCGGCCGCCAGACGGCACAGGGCGTCGGATGTCTTTTTCAAATCAACCATTGTATGACCCTCCTTTTATCGGCCGCCGATGAGGATGCGGCAGCGCATCTCCGGGCCGCCCATGCCCACGGGCATAGGCTGCTTTTTGCCGCAGAAGCCGCTGGACGACCAGGTGATATTGTCGGACACCATGTCCACGGTGCGCAGCATGTCGAAGGCCACGCCGGACACGGTGGTGTCCAGCAGGGCGCGGCCCAGCTTGCCCCTCTTGATCTCGTAGCCCAGGGACACGCCGAACATGAACTCGCCGGTCAAATCGGCCTGGCCGTTGGAGCTGTCGATGAGGTAATAGCCGTCGTCGATGGAGGCGATCATGTCCTCCAGCTTGCTCTTGCCGGGGAGAATGCAGGTGTTTCGCATGCGGATGAGGGGCTCGTCGTTGTAGAGCCACGCCCGGGCGTTGCCCGCCGGGGCCACGCCGTAGCGCGCCGCGCTCTGGCGGCTGTTCATGTAGCCGGTGAGGATGCCGTTTTCAATGAGCACGGCGTCGGAGGCGGGGGTGCCCTCGTCGTCCAGGTAGACGGGCAGGGGCGTGGGGGCGCCGAAGGCGGTGTGGGCGAAGTCCACCAGCGTCACCAGGTCGGAGGCCACGCGCTTATGGAGCATGGGGCCGGCCACGCTGCCGCCCTGGACCAGGTCGGCCTCCACGGTGTGGCCCACGGCCTCATGGGCCAGCATGCCGCCCATCATGCCGCCTAAAATCACGGTCTTTTCCCCGGCCTCGGCGTAGACGCCCTCCCGCTTGGCCATGAGGTGCTGATAGAGGGCGTCGATGGCCTCATAATACACGGTTTCATCGGCAAAATGGTCCTCGAAGCTGCCGCAGCCCCCGAAGGCACGGAACAGCTCCACCGGGGCACCGTCGGTGCTCTCCGCCGTCAGGAAGACGTAGAGATAGCAGCGGGGATAGGTGACGTGGCCGGAGGCGGCGTCGGAGGCGCAGATGATCTTATCCTGGGAGTCCTCGGTGTAGATGACCCGGCGGCTGATGAGGTTGGGGTAGGTCTTGGCAAGATGGTCGTCCACGCGGCGGCACAGGTCGATGATGCGCTTCTGGTCGCAGTCCACGATGGGGCGGCAGGGGGGAATGGACGCAGGGGACAGGGCGGGATAGACGACGCCGGGGACAGCGGCACGGTGGGCCAGGAAGACGGCGTTGTCCGTGGCGGCGCGGAGGACGGCACGGGCGTCCTCCGCCGTGTAGAGGGCGGTGGAGGCGAAGCCATAGGCCCCGTTTTTAGCCACCCGGGCGCTGACGCCCCGACTCTCGCTGCGGGCGTTCTGCACCAGGTTGCCCTGCAGCAGCATGACGCGGCGGCTGCGGTTCTCGTGGCCCCGCAGCACCGTCTGGACGCCATCGGCGAAGCAGGCGGCCTGGGGGGTGATGATGTCAGTGAGCATGGCGAATCTCCTTTGGTGATACTCCTGCCCCGAAAAAACAGGACAGGGCGGGTCTTTTCCCGGACAGTATACCACGGCGGGGCGAAAGGGGCAAGATGGCGGGCGAAAAATGGGAAAAGGCGGCCGTCGCACCGGGCGATGGCTGCCTTTTGAGAGAGGGTAAACGGGTCTATTACGGCTGGGGCGGGACGGGGGAATTGGCCCCCATGGGGGGATTGACCCCGAAATCATTTGGCCCCATATTGGTTTGCCCGAAATCGTTTTGGGCGAAATCGTTTGCCATGGGGGGATTGGGGGCGTTGTCCCGGGCCCACTGGCGGGCGGCGGTGACGCCGTGGGCGTGGGCCTCCTCCACCTGCCGGGGCGTGACGGCCACCGCGGCGGCGGGGACGCCGTTCTGGGCCTCCACCGTGTCACGGAGCTGGCGGCACAGCGTTTCGGCGTGGGTCTCGCCGCCGGAAGAGGCGCTGATGAGCACGCCCTCGGGGGCCACCTTGCCGCTTTGCTGCAGCGCCTCCACCGTGGCGGACACGGCGTCGGACACCTTGCGGTGACGGAGGCTCCCCTCCCCTACCTGGCGGAGGGTGGCGGCGCCGGCCTCGTCCACCGCCTGGACGGACAGGACCCGGTCGAAGCAGTTGATGGTATACTCCACGGCGCCGGCGCTGTCCAGGCTGACGGTGCCGGCGGGGGTGGCATAGGCCACGGTGCCCAGGCTCAGCAGCAGCGTGAGGGCCGCCGCCAGGGCGGCCACGCTGCGGCGGGTCATGCGGGGCGCAAGGGACACCTGCTGGCCGATGGCGTAGTGCCTGTCCCTGACGCGGCGGACGGCGCCCCGGTCATCCAGCACGGCGGCATAGGGGCCCTGCCGGTCTACGACGATTCCTTTCATTGTTCCGCCTCCCGGGTGATGAATTTCAGATGGGACGCCAGGCCGGGATAGTCGCCGGCCAGGACGGTGACCGCCATGAGGATGTATTTGCGGTAGCGGTCCAGTGTCTTTTTATCCACGCCGCTCTGCTCGCTGACGGCCTTCACCGGCAACGTGCGGCTGTGGCGGAGCTGGGCCAGCAGCAGGGGACTTTCCAGAATGGTGCGGATGGCCCGGGCGCAGCTTTGCCGGGTCTTTTCC
This sequence comes from uncultured Clostridia bacterium, assembly GCA_946412355.1. Taxonomy (GTDB): domain Bacteria; phylum Bacillota; class Clostridia; order Oscillospirales; family Oscillospiraceae; genus Vescimonas. Next base: position 11,598 of record CAMKGX010000008.1, on the reverse strand, counting down.
TGCCGGGGGGAGCAGTCGGTGAGGTCGAAGAAGCGGAAGCCGTATTGCGCCAGCTCACGGCTGACGTCGGCAATCTCACGGCGCAGCTCGGTGGGGTCGTTTTGCCGGCTGTCCCGGGCCACGGCGGCGGCCACGCCCAGGGTGTCCTCCTCCGCGTCGCCGGTGAAGGCATAGGGGGAGACGGACACCTCCTGCTGGTAGCGGCGGGTGTGGCGGTAGTAGTCGATGAGATCCCGGCGGATCAGCGTGGCGGCAAAGGGGAGAAAGTCGCCCCGGGTGGGGGAATAGTCGTCCACCGCCCGGGAGAAGGCCCACAGGGCGATGGACCACTCGTCGTCGCTACGGGTGACGAAGCGGCGGCAGGCCACGCTGGCGGTGCGGAGAATCAGGGCCTCATGCTCCCGAATCAGCTCTTCCCGGGCCTGGCGGTCATCGGCGGCCCGCAGGGCCAGGGCGTTGACGGCGTTATCCATGGCGTTGACGGTATTTTCCACACCGCTCCCTCCTTTCATAGCTTGGGGGGCGGAGGCGATTCTCCGCCCCCCTGTTGTGGGCTATGATAGAGGGGTAAGCTGAAATCTATCTGAAATCAGCGTTTATTTTTTGGAAAACAGATTGGAAAACCAGTTGGCGATGCGCTGGAAGAAGTTGGGCTGGGGCGTCTCGGCCTGGGGCTGGGTGCCCATGGGGCCGTTCTGGCCCAGGTCACCATTCTGGCCCATCTGGCCACGGCCGCCCATCTGACCGCCCATCTGTCCGCCCATGGCGCCCATGCCGGCGTCAAAGGCCACGCCGCTGTTGTTGGTCAGGTCGAAGTCGTCAGACACGTAGTAGCTGCCCATGAAGTCCAGGCCCGCCTCGCCGCCGTTTGCGGCGCTGGTGATAACGGCGCTGCCGGAGATGAGGTTGATGTCGCCGTTGGAGTCCAGGCCGTCGCCCCGGGAGTTGATGGTGACCTTGGCGCCGGTGACGTTGATGGCGTAGGTCAGGGTGTCGGCAAAGAGATCGTCGGAGTTGGCGGCGTTGACGGCGTCGTCGGAGGCGTTGACGGTGACGGTGCCGCCGGCCAGGTTGACCACGGTGCCCTCCAGGCCCTCGGTACACTGGGTAACGGTGACGTCGGGGCCGCTGCCGTCCTTGCCCAGGGTCAGGATGCGGTCGGCGTGGATGGCGCCGTCCCCGGCGGTGACGGTGACGGCGCCGGACAGCAGGGCCACGTCGTAGTTGCCGTTGATGCCGTCATTGGTGGCATTTACGGTGACGGCGGGGCCGTCGATGACCAGCACGGTTTCGTCGCCGGACTTGATGCCGTTTTTGGCGCTGCCATTCACAGTGAGCGTGCCGGTGCCGGTGATGACACAGTCGGCCCCTGCCTTTACCTTGATGGCGGCGCCGTCGAAGGCGTCGGCCACGGCGGTATCGGTGGAAGTTTCATCGTCGGGGTTTTCGTTGTCGGTGAGCTTGACGGTGCCGGAGATGACCACCTTTACCTGGCTTTCCTTATTGATGGAGAGGGTGGCGCCGGTGGTGCTGGTGAGGTCCAGATTTTCCAGAATCAGCACCACGCCGGTGACGCCCTTCTTGACGGTGATGTTGCCGTCCGCGGCCTTGCCGGTGATGAGATAGGTGCCGGGCTCGGTGATCTTAATGTCGCTGTTGGTGTCGGAGACGGTGATCTTGGTGGCGGCGGCGCGGTTCACCGCCAGATCGGCGGCGGAGTTGGTGGTCTCGCCGGACACTACCTCGCTGGGGCTGTCGGCGGTGGTGTACTGGCCCATGCCGCCCATCATGCCGCCCATTTGGCCGCCCATGCCGCCGGGCATCTGGCCGTCCATCTGGGGCATTTCGCCGGAGGGCATCTGGCCCATCTGGCCGCCCATACCGCCGGGGCCCCTCCGGCCCATCTGGCCCATTTGGCCCATGGGGCCCATTTGGCCCATGGGGCCGCCCATCTGCTGCTGGGGGGCGGTGGTGCCGGTAGTCGCGTTGGTGGCGGTCTCCGCCAGGGCGGGGACGGTGGCGGCGCACAGCACGGCGGCGGCGCAAAATGCAGCAATCCATTTCTTTTTCATAATGAGTACCTCCTTGTATGGTGGGCGGGGCCCGGGGGCTCCGCGTGGGTGACGGTTTCGTTTTGCCGTTTCACCTATGATTACGGAGGCGGGGCGGGAAAAAGTGGGGTCGCGGAGAAATTTTTTTGAAAAAATCTGCGGAGGGGCGCTCCGCAGATTCGTTTTTATTCATATTGGAAGCCGCTGGGCTGGCCCAGGGGCTGGTCCAGCAGCTCCGGGTGGGCGAAGATGTGCTTGAGAAGCCGCAGGCTGCGGGCGAAGTAGAAGCCGTCGGCAATGCGCTCGTCCAGGGTGGCGCCGAAGTCGATGACGTCGCGGATGGCCTTGGTGCCGTCAGGCATCACCAGCTCCTCCTTGTGGAGGGTGCCGATGGTGACCATGACGCTGTTGGTGCCGTAGTTATTGAGATGGTGGTACACCGCCGGGGCCTTGATGCTGCCCAGGTTGGAGCAGAGGATGGTGGTGTAGTTGGGGTCGCCCTGGGTGAGCACCTTGGGGTTGATGCCCCAGAAGTCCAGGTAGCGGATGATGCGGATGGCCAGCATCAGGATGGGTCGGGGCAGCTTGGCAAAGCCGTCCAGCAGCGCGTCTACGCCGCCGGTGGAGGTCTCGCTCTTGCGGGTCTCCTTCACGTCCCCCACGATCTTGCGGGAGACGGTGTCCAGGGTGTCTTCATCCTTGGGCACCAGCACCATCAGCGACTCCTCGCCGCCGTCGGCAAAGCGGCGCTTCACCACGAAGCTGATGCTGATATCGTCCCGCTCGTACATGCGGTAGCCCTGGATGAAGCGGTTCATCTTGGGCCGCTCCTTCACCATACGGGCCATGCCCATAATCATGCAGTGGAACACGGTGGTCTTATACTCCGGGTGTTGGGCGTTTTTCTGTTCCAGATATTGGAGCAGCTCCGTGGCGTCCAGCTTGTCGTTTAAGTACACCTCGCAGTCGGTGCGCTTGGGCATCAGGTAGGCCATGACGGTCTGGAGGCCGGGGGCCTTCACCCAGCGGCCGTCCCGCCGGTCGCCCCACTTGCGCTTTTTTGTCTCACTCATATCATAATCCTCTCAATCCTTTTGTGTGGAGCGCAGGGCGGACAAAATCTCGTCCAGCGCGGGGTAGATGTCCGCCTCTTTTTCATAGGGGTGGATGTGGAAATAGGGGTCGCCGGTGAGCATGGCGGAGAGCTGGGTCTTGGTGCGGTCATAGAAAATATGGCAGGGAATGCCACGGGCCTCGGCGTAGGCCAGCTCGTAGCCCACCCCCAGGGAGGGGCAGGTGCACTCGGCGATGACGGCGGCGCTGCGGCGGAGCCAGGCGGTGTCCTGGTCGTAGATGGCGCCGTCCCCCGCCCTGCCCTGCTCCAAAAGATTCAGCTCCGGACGGCCCACGTGCTCGGTGAGGACGGTGTCGGTGCGCTGGAGATAGGCGATGAGCCGCTGATAGAGGGCCGCGTCCACCCGGCCGCCCCGGATGGAGCCGGCGAAATAGAGATCCATATTCGTTCCTCCCTTAATGGGGATTGTGTGCTTGCCGGTGTTTACTGTACCACGATTTTCCGCCGGACACAATGCAAAATTATACTAAAAACGGCAAAAATCGCCCCCGGCACTGTTGCCGGGGGCGATGCCATGCTATTTTCATGCCATTATTTCAGTAGGATTTCGCCTGCTCCTCGCCACGGAGGACACGGAGGGCGGCCTGGGCCAGGGCCAGCAGCTCGTCCTCGCCGGGGTAGACGGTGATGGGAGCAATCCAGCCCACCATGGCGGTGAGGGCCTGCACCGTTTTTTCGCTGTACGCGATGCCGCCGGTGAGGATAATCTGATCCACCTTACCCTTCATGGCGGCGGCCATGGCGCCGATCTCCTTGCCGATCTGGTAATGGAAGGCGTCCATCACCAGGCGGGTATCGGGGTCGGTGCGCTGCTGCAGGGCGCGGACGTCGGTGGAGCCGGTGTAGGCCACCAGTCCGCCGCCGCCGGTGAGCATATGGCGAATCTCCTCATGGGTGTACTTGCCGGAGAAGCACAGCGCCACCAGGTCGCCGCAGGGCAGGCTGCCGGACCGCTCCGGGGAGAAGGGGCCCTCGCCGTCCAGGGCGTTCTGGGTGTCCACCACCCGGCCGCCCACGTGGGCGCCTACGCTGACGCCGCCGCCCATGTGGCAGACGATGAGGTTCAGCTCCTCATAGGGCCGACCTGCCTCCCGGGCGTACCGCCGGGCCACGGCCTTCTGGTTGAGGGCGTGGAACTTGGAGCGGCGGGGCACCGCCGGATGGCCGGAGAGTCGGGCCACGTCCCACAGCTCATCCACCACAGGGGGGTCCGCCACGAAGGAGGGGATGCCCAGCTCGTCGCCGATCTCCCGGGCGATGAGGGCCCCCAGGTTGGAGGCGTGCTGGCCCTGGGCCCCGGCCACGCAGTCACGCAGCAGGGCGTCGGTGGTGCGGTAGGTGCCGCCGCTGACGGGGGCCAGCATGCCGCCCCGGCCGCAGACGGCGCTGAGGGTATGGACGTCGAAGCCGTTTTCCGCCAGGGCGTCCAGCACCAGGCCGCGGCGCCACGTCTTCTGCTCCGGGATGGAGGCAAAGGCGCTGATTTCGGCGGCGGTGTGGCGCAGGGTTTTGTCAAAGAGCAGGGTCTCGTCGGCAAACACGCCGATTTTGGTGGACGTGGAGCCGGGATTGACCACAAGGATGTAATGGGACATGGGGAACTCCTCCTTATGCGGGTTGGGTATGCGATATATCAATCATAAATATAGGGTATTATACATGATTCGTTCGCCGGTTGCAAGGGCTACGCCAGCTCCAGCACCACGGGGCAGTGGTCGCTGCCCATGACCTCGGTGCGGATATGGGCGGCGGCAAGGCGGGGACGGAGGGAATCGGAGGTGAGGAAATAGTCGATGCGCCAGCCGGCGTTGTTGGCCCGGGCGTTGAAGCGGAAGCTCCACCAGGAGTAGCACACGGCGTCGGGATTCAAGTAGCGGAAGGTGTCGGTGAAGCCGCTTTGGAGCAATTCCGTCATCTTGGCCCTTTCCTCGTCGGAAAAGCCGGGGTTCATGCGGTTGGTCTTAGGGTTTTTGATGTCGATCTCCTCGTGGGCCACGTTCAGGTCGCCGCAGTAGATGACCGGCTTCTTTTCGTCCAGGGACAGCAGATATGCACGCAGATCGTCCTCCCACTGCATCCGGTAGGGCAGGCGGGCAAGGCCGTCCTTGCTGTTGGGGGTGTAGCAGCAGACCAGGTAGTAGTCCGGGTACTCGCAGGTGATGAGGCGGCCCTCGTGGCGGTGCTGGTCGTCACCGAAGTCGTAGGTGACGGCAAGGGGCTCTTCACGGGTAAAGACGGCGGTGCCGGAATAGCCCTTTTTGTCGGCGCTGTGGAAATAGAGATGGTAGTCCGGCAGGTCAAGGGCCACCTGGTCGGCGGTGCATTTGGTCTCCTGCAGGCAGATCACGTCCGGCGACTCCCAGCGCAGGTAGTCCAGAAAGCCTTTATTGAGGCAGGAGCGGAGACCGTTGACGTTCCAGGATACGAATTTCATGGGCAAGCCCTCCTTTTTCCCCGCTATGCTATCACATTTCGGGGCAAAAGTACACGGATTTATTGACAAAAGTTTGGCTTTGCGATATGATACGGAAACGAGTGAAAGGCAATGATGGGAAGAGTAACCGGTGGGCGACGCCACAGAGAGTCCGGCGCGGTGGAAGCGGACGCGGAGGAAGCCGGTGAACATGGCCCCGGAGCCGCCCGGCTGAGCGCAGGCAAGGTCGGGTCGGGTGCGCCCGTTACAGCGTGGGAGTGTGGCAGCACTCCGTGAGGCCCTTTGCCGCGAGGCGGGGGCGAAGCAAGGTGGTATCGCGGCGTTTGCCGCCCTTGACGATGGCGTCGGGGGCGGTTTTTTTGCGGGTATCATCCCCCCTTCCCCGGCGCATGATAAAGATAATACATTTTGCCCCAGGCAGAAAAGGAGACGTTTATGGCAGAGAAATTCTACATCACCACGCCGATCTACTACCCCAGCGACAAGCTGCACATCGGCCACACCTATTGCACCGTGGCGGCGGACGCCATGGCCCGCTACAAGCGGCTCACCGGCTGCGACGTCATGTTCCTCACCGGCACCGACGAGCACGGCCAGAAAATCGAGAACAAGGCCCGGGAGGCCGGCAAGACGCCCAAGGAGTTTTTGGACGGCATCGTGTGCGGCGAAAAGGGCGTGCTGGACCTGTGGAAGCTGATGAACATCTCCAACGACCGCTTCATCCGCACCACCGACGACTACCACGTCGCCGCCATCCAGCGCATCTTCAAGAAGATGTACGAAAAGGGCGACATCTACAAGGGCGCCTACAAGGGCAAGTACTGCACCCCCTGCGAGAGCTTCTGGACCGAGAGCCAGCTGGTGGACGGCAAGTGCCCCGACTGCGGGCGGGAGGTACACGACGCGGAGGAGGAGGCCTACTTCTTCCGGCTGAGCAAGTACGCCGACCGGGTGCAGCACCTGCTGGAGGACACCGACTTTTTGCAGCCCCGGAGCCGGGTGAACGAGATGGTGAACAACTTCATTAAGCCGGGCCTGGAGGACCTGTGCGTCAGCCGCACCAGCTTCAGCTGGGGCATCCCCGTGGACTTCGACCCGGGCCACGTGGTGTACGTGTGGGTGGACGCGCTGTTCAACTACACCACCGCCCTGGGCTTTATGAACGACACCTATCACGACTACGACAAGTACTGGCCCGCCGACGTCCACTTTGTGGGCAAGGAGATCGTGCGGTTCCACTCCATCATCTGGCCCGCCATGCTGATGAGCATGGAGATGCCCCTGCCCAAGCACGTGTACGGCCACGGCTGGCTGGTGATCGACGGCGGCAAGATGAGCAAGAGCAAGGGCAACGTGGTGGACCCCTACGCCCTGGCGGAGATGTTCGGCGTGGACGCGCTGCGGTTCTTCCTGCTGCGCACCTTCCCCTTCGGCACCGACGGCAACTTCTCCAACGAGCTTTTGATCAACACCATCAACATCGACCTGGCCAACAAGCTGGGCAACCTGGTGAGCCGCACCACCGGCATGGTGGAGAAGTACTTCGGCGGCACGCTGCCCACGGAGCGGGAGGACGACAAGCTGGACTGCGACCTGAAGACCCTGGCCTGCACCCTGCGGGACCGCTATGAGGCGGAGATGGAGAAGTTCCAGTTCCAGAACGCGCTGGAGGAGATTTTCAAGGTCATCGACCGGGCCAACAAGTATATCGACGAGACCACCCCCTGGGCCCTGGGCAAGGACGAGACGAAGCGGGTACGGCTGGCCACGGTGCTCTACAACCTGCTGGAAACCGTGCGCATCTGCACCACGCTGCTGCTGCCCTTCATGCCCGACACCTGCGGCAAGATTTTTGACAAGATCGGCGCCTGCGACGGCTGCCGCACCTGGGAAAAGGCCAACGTATGGGGCAGCCTGCGCAGCGACGCCACCGTGCAGAAGGGCGAAAACCTGTTCCCCCGGGTGGACAGCGAGGCGGCTCTCGCCACGCTGGAGGCCATGCACGAGGCCCAGAAGAAGGCGGCGCTGCCCGCCATTGCGCTGGAGCCCTACGTGGAGGAGAAGGTGGACTTCGACACCTTTATGAAATGCGATCTCCGGGCGGTGAAGATCAAGGACTGCAAGGCGGTGAAGAAGAGCGACAAGCTGCTGCAGTTCACCCTGGACGACGGCTCCGGCACCGACCGCACCATCCTCTCCGGCATCCACCACTGGTATGAGCCGGAGGACCTCATCGGCAAGACGGCCATCGCCATCCTCAACCTGCCGCCCCGGAAGATGATGGGCATTGAGAGCTGCGGCATGCTGATCTCCGCCGTACACACGGAAAAGGGCGAGGAAAAGCTGAAGCTGATGCTGATTGACGACAGCGTGCCCGCCGGGGCAAAGCTGTGCTGACGGATATGGTGCCGCTGCTGTTCGACACCCACGCCCACTACGACGACGACGCCTTTGACGGCGACCGGGAGGCCCTGTTGGCAGCCATGCCCGGCCGGGGCGTGGGCCGCATCGTCAACCCCGGCTGCACCGTGGCATCGTCACGGCAGGCGGTGGCGCTGGCGGCGCGGTTTGACCACGTGTACGCCGCCGTGGGCATCCACCCGGAGAACTGCGGCGACTATCAGCCGTCGTTCATCGACGAATTGCGCGCGCTGGCAAAACAGCCCAAGGTGGTGGCCATCGGGGAAATCGGGCTGGACTACTACTGGGCGGAGAACCCGCCCCGGGAATTACAGCACCGGGTGCTGCGTGACCAGCTGGCCCTGGCGGCGGAATTGGAGTTGCCCGTCATCATCCACGACCGGGACGCCCACGCCGACACCCTGGCCATCGTCCGGGAATTCCCCCAGGTGACGGGGGTGTTCCACTGCTTCGCAGGCTCCGTGGAGATGGGCCGGGAGTTGGTGGAGATGGGGTGGTATCTGGGCTTCAACGGGGCCGCCACCTTCAAAAACGCCCGGAAGGCGCCGGAGGTCATCGCCGACGCGCCCCTTTCCCGGCTGGTCATTGAGACCGACAGCCCCTACCTCACCCCGGTGCCCTACCGGGGGCAGCGGAACGACTCGGGCTACGTCCGCCTGGTGGCGGAGCGCATCGCCGCCATCCGGGGACTGGCCGTGGAGGAGGTCATCCGGGCCACGTGGGAAAACGGGTGTCGGCTGTTTCAGATGGAGAATTGAAAACAAGGCGTCTGCTGTAGGGGCGGGGCTCTGCTCCGCCCTTTTTCCGTATTTCGCCGAGGTAAGGGCGGAGCAGAGCCCCGCCCCTACGGAGCATTATGACATCCTTTTCCATTCACCCGGCCCTTGCGGTGGTCGATGCTTGGGCAACCGGGCCGCCGGGCGCCAGCGACACACCGCGAGGAACGAGCGGCTTGTGGAGCCAGTACCCTTGGGGTAGTCGTCGGCCCCTACGGTGTTGGACGAGGCCAGGTGGCGTTTATCCGGCCTTGGCGGTTGCCGCCGCGTGGAATGTGGGCGATTCGTGAATCGCCCCTACGAGGCAGAGTACACTTTCGCAAACGCACACCATTTTAAGGTCATTTCTGTTTACAAACGGTAATATCTTTGCTATAATCTACTCACTGTATTCAATATAGAGAGAAATCAGGTGACTGACATGACAGATTTTTCCCGCACGCTGAGCCTGCTGCGGCAGGAGACGGGGATTTCCCAGCGGAAGGCTGCCCGGGAGCTGGGCATCTCCCAGGCTCTTTTGAGCCACTATGAAAACGGCATCCGGGAGCCGGGTCTGGCGTTTGTGGCCAAGGTGTGCGACTTTTACCACGTGTCCGCCGACTATCTGCTGGGCCGCACGTCCAGCCGGGACGGGGCCATGATCGAGGCGGGCGACCTGTATGACGCCAGCGACGAGAAGAGCACCCTGCGGGGCAGCATCATGGCCACGCTGCAGAAGAAGCTTGTGGTGAACACCGCCGGGGTGCTGTTCGACCTGCTGGGCCGCAGCGGCAGCCGGGAGGCCGTCACCGCCGCGGGCGACTATTTGAGCGCGGCGCTCTACCAGCTGCTGCGGCAGCTCTACCGCCGGGGCGGCGGCAACGAGGACCTTTTCGCCCTGGACGGCCCCGCCTTTGACGGCGGCGCGGTGGCGGCGGATATGTATTTAAGCCGGGTGAAGTTCAGCCGGGCACTGGCGCAATGCGACAGCGTGCCCGACATGAGCTCCCACACCCTCACCGACGCGCCGGGGGTGGGCCAGAGCGTGGCCCAGGTGCTGCACAATACCGATGAACGCGCCAAGGCGCGACTGGAGGATTAAACCATGTTTGACCAGAGCAAGATCCGTAATTTTTCCATCATCGCCCACATCGACCACGGCAAGTCCACCCTGGCCGACCGGCTTTTGGAGAAGTGCAACGCCGTGACGGAGCGGGAGATGGCCGACCAGCTGTTGGACAACATGGACCTGGAGCGGGAGCGGGGCATCACCATCAAGAGCCGGGCGGTGCATCTGCTCTACACCGCCAAGGACGGCGAGACCTACGCATTGAACCTTATCGACACCCCGGGCCACGTGGACTTCAACTACGAGGTGAGCCGGTCCCTGGCGGCCTGCGAGGGGGCGGTGCTGGTGGTGGACGCCACCCAGGGTGTGGAGGCCCAGACCCTGGCCAACACGTACCTGGCCATGGAGCACGACCTGGAGATTTTACCCGTATTCAACAAAATCGACCTGCCGGCCGCCGACCCCATGAAGGCCAAGCAGGAGGTGGAGGACATCATCGGCCTGCCCGCCCTGGAGGCGCCGGAGATCTCCGCCAAGCTGGGGCAGAACATCGACGCCGTGCTGGAGGACATCGTGCAGAACATCCCCGCCCCCCACGGCGACCCCAACGCCCCCTTGCAGGCGCTGGTGTTCGACAGCCAGTATGACCCCTACGTGGGCGTGGTGGTGTATTTCTGCATCAAGCAGGGTACCATCCGCCGGGGGCAGACCATCCGTCTGATGGCCAGCGGCGCGGAGTACACCATTCTGGAATGCGGCTACTTAAAGCCTCTGGGCAACGAGCCCACGGAGGCCTTGCAGGCCGGTGAGGTGGGCTATTTCACCGCCAGCATCAAGAACGTGAAGGACACCCAGGTGGGCGACACCATCACCGACGCCGCCGCCCCGGCGGCGGAGCCCCTGCCGGGCTATCGGCCCGCCCAGAGCATGGTGTACTGCGGCATTTACACCGAGGACGGCAGCAAGTACCCTGACCTGCGGGACGCTTTGGAAAAGCTGCAATTAAACGACGCCTCCCTCACCTTTGAGCCGGAGAGCTCGGTGGCCCTGGGCTTCGGCTTCCGGTGCGGCTTTTTGGGGATGCTCCACATGGAGATCATTCAGGAGCGGCTGGAGCGGGAGTTCAACCTTGACCTGGTGACCACGCTGCCCAACGTCATTTACCATGTGTACAAGGCCGACGGCACCATGGTGCGGGTGGACAACCCCCACAATTACCCCGACCCGGGCACCATTGAGCACGCCGAGGAGCCCTACGTGAAGGTGTCCATCATCACGCCCCAGGACTTCGTGGGCAACATCATGCCCATGTGCCAGGATCGGCGGGGCGAATTCAAGGACATGCAGTATCTGGACACCCATCTGGTGGAGCTCCATTACCAGATGCCGCTGAACGAGATCATTTACGACTTTTTCGACACCTTGAAGGCCAACACAAAGGGCTACGCCAGCCTGGACTATGAGCTGTCCGGCTACCGCACCAGCGAGCTGGTGAAGGTGGACTTGCTCTTAAACGGCGACGGCGTGGACGCCCTCAGCTTCATCGCCCACAAGGACAAGGCCTACGCCCGGGCAAGGCGGCTGTGCGAAAAGCTGAAGGAGAACATCCCCCGGCAGCTGTTCGAGGTGCCCATCCAGGCCGCCATCGGCGGGCGCATCATCGCCCGGGAGACGGTGAAGGCCATGCGCAAGGACGTGCTGGCCAAGTGCTACGGCGGCGACATCACCCGCAA